>NZ_JBFEFW010000069.1:0-4219 GCF_047229145.1 Brevibacillus jepli | reverse complement strand
TTGTCTCCCACCTCGTCCTCGTTTTCCTCACTATACGTTCTTTAGAGGGGTACGACAACTATTCTGACACAGGGGGACCTGGAATGGACAGATAGAAGGTTTGCAGTCTTATTTGCTGGTACCCATCTCCCGCCTCGTTCCCTTAGCGATTTATAGGCAGCATAGTTTAGACGATTTGCAAACTTAGCTAGTTCCACGTGGACCCAAGTACACATATCGTAGTATTGGATAATACCCCTAATCTTAGAATTAATCTTGTTGACTTCATGTATAGTGTGTTCAATTTCACTACTATACCCGTATCGTATTTTTCTGATTAGCTGGTGTATTTCCTTTACCTTGGGTTGGAGTCTTTCGAGGTTAGGTCTGGTACGAGTAATAGTGCCTTTTCTAGCACTTTTCCTCTTAATCGCTTTAAAGTCGACGCCGACGAATTTGATAGGTTTCGAGCACACGTTGGTAATTAGAGTTTTATCCCTTGATAACGTGAGCTTGAGTTTATCGCCTAGAAATTTATCGATCCTATCCTTCCATTTGACAGCGTTTTTCTTACTGTTAGTGATTAGTACCCAGTCATCGGCATATCTAACGAGAAAGGCTGGTTTGAGGATACCATCATCTCTCAGAGCTCTCAGTCTTGAATTCTGTTGAGAGTAGTGATGTCTGGTCTCCTTCTCTTCCCATTCCCTGATAATCCATTGATCGAAGGTGTCCAAATATGCATTAGCGAGGAGTGGGCTGATAATTCCACCTTGGGGTGTGCCAACGTCATTGGATTGACACTCATGCATTACCCCTGCTTTTAGCATGGCCTTTATGATCATCAGCACCCTTCGGTCTTTGATTCCCATGTGCCATAGTTTCTTTATCAACACAGAGTGATCAACGTTATCAAAGAATTTGCTAATATCACCTTCGACGACCCAATGGTATCCCGTGTCGTGTACAAGATTTGTAATTCTCGCGATAGCCATAGAAGCGTCTCTGTACTTCCTGAACCCATATGAGTGTGCGAAGAACTGTGCCTCTAAAATCGGCTCAATAACCAATCTTACACATTCCTGAATTACCCTATCGACTATAGTTGGTATCCCTAAAGGTCGCTTTTCCGTTTTTCCCGGTTTATCAATGTATTGTCTTTTGACTGGTTTCGGGCAGTAGCGTTTTAGTGATTCTCTAACTAGTTCGATGATATGAGGGTAATCATGCTGTAAGATGTTCTCCTGCATCATTTCGCCGTCGCTTCCTGGTGTGTTACTCCCACGGTTAGCTTTCAGGGTATGGATAGCCTTCGTTATGACCACTTCTGACTGAATAATCTCGAGGAGACCTTTGAAAGAGGGGGATTGCTTTCTCTCTTTAGCTTCCTTTGATTTCCTATACATTTCATCTAACAGTTCTCTTAGCGATTTGTCAGTTAGGTTCGGGTAGTCGAATTCTTGATCCATCGGCATCACCTCCTTTAATGAGGGATTGCCATATGGCTTTAGTCAGGTATGCTCAACGGCTTCCTCGACAAGCTAGCAACTTATCGACTTGTTTATCATAGGACTATGCCCCTTCGCTCCGCAGACGTTACTCTGCTTCAACACTACTACGGGCTGCTGCCCTCCAGATTCGACAGTCATTTCCTACTGTCTAGTGGTATCTGCCCTTTACCCGCATTGACACCCACTTCTGAAGTTCCACTGTTCCTTATACCTTAGCTTTACATGACACCTTAGCTCTCCTCTTTGACCCGCCGACCATCCTTTTGCCCGTGGTTGAAGGACGCAGGACACTGTACCTTTCGGGGGTTCAGTGAAGTAAATGCAAGCAACAATACATTTACCTCGATCGGACCCACTTAATGTGGGCGTGAGACTTCGTATTCATCTCACTGGTTTTTACGAGCCGTACAAACGAGGATTCCTGGTAAGTAAGCATAGTGTCTTTATAGCCCCCCGACTACTTCGCTAGCATCACAGCATCGCTTTTCGCCGATCTTCACCGAGCTTCATACCCCTGTACGGTAAAAGTTACAGAAGCATGTCGGAGTCTTAGGGTAAGATTGTCAACCTTCAATCCTAAGCAGGTACTTCCCCTGCCAATTTAGGTATAAAGTTAGGACATTTACATGTGTCCCCTCGTTTTTGTTGTCTATTACTAGACAGGTTGTACGAGAACGGTGCGCACATTGCTTAAACCTGGTGTGCAAGAAAAAGGGATATTGAGGATTTCGGCTGCGATATCACCTTTGAGCGGGCCTTCTGTAATGCCGACGCGTTTGACACCTACGGGCGATATCTTCTTTTTCAGAAATGATGTGGGTACGGCGATATGATAACTTGCTTTAACACCTGCTCCCTTTGGGAGGTCTGGCGAAGCAAGCCACAAATACTTGTTAAGCGGTTTAACTTTCACCGTGCCAATCTGCTTTCCGTTGGACGAAACAGGAATGTTCGTCGGCTCTGTAATGGTAACCTTATTGAAAGGTTTACCATCCCAATTGAGGGTGAGAACCATCGTTTGATAATCCAGATGGGCCGTTAGCAATTTGTGTTCTTGATTCTTCTCATCAACGCACGTGACTTTCCATCTGGGTTTGTCTACGCGGTGTTGAAAGCCGGTGATTTCCATCTTTTCGTTACGCACCGGGATCAGAAACCCTCCGGATCCCTTCATAGTCCAATATGTTTGGTCTTTTTGTTTGGATGTAGCCTCATAAAAGCCAGGAATCCCTTCTAACGTAGGCAACTCCTTTGCTATTGCAGCAGCGACACGAGAAGGCTTCTCGGGGAAACTACGGTACCCTTTTGCAAGGATCGTCTCTGTAGGCAGCTGACGCACCGAGCGGAGATGCTCCAAATGCTCTGGTGATAAATTCGTATGCTTAAGCAGGAGCTGGTTTGCTTTCTTAATCAAACTTATATCTTTCTCCGGCTCTTTTGTAACGATCGGTCGCTGGGGAGTCCTTGGTGTACGAGATGAAGGCTGTGCATGAATAACTTCGGCCCCATTATCGTAAACGATAGGTTCATTCATAATTCCACAAATCAATTCAATTGCGGGTACATATTTGGTAGAGTCACCTTTAAAATGTGGCCCCCATTGATACTGAATCATAAAATCAATGGAACCCTTCCCTCCGACACCACAACCGTGGCACTTGAAGAAGTTTCCGCGGGTATTGATATTAAAGGAAGGGGTCGACTCGGTATGAAATGGGCAAATGATCTGAATGTTACTTCCAGTCTTCCTTGGTACCATTAGTATCCTTTCGATGAGATCTAGGATAGGAAGGTACTTTGCATAATTTACGGTTTCATCACTGATTCTTTTCTTAGTCGCTTGCATGGTAAACCCTCCAATTGTAGGTTAAGCAACCGAGCATCCGTACTTCTGCTCATCTAATGGTGGAAAAGCAGTAACCACGGTATACGCATTGCTCGTTTGACCAATAATAATCACAATTTGTTGATCGGATGAGTCTCTGCCAAGGATGACGCCTTTACCAGTATCATGTCTCACGATCTGATTAGATTCATCAGACCAGCCGATGCATTTACCGGTAATGAGGCAGCTGACAATATCCCGCTTGGAATAATAACGACCTTGCTCGTAAAAGTGATCCGAGAGTACAATCGGTTTTTCTGACCCGGGAGCGAGCGAAGTCAAGACATTGCTTAGCCACTCGTTTCGCTTCCGATTCCAATCTCTTGCATTCATAGCTAGTCCTCCTTTGGTTTTTTGACAACGCAAAAAGCCCGCAGGGAAGGTAGGGTTAGAATACAAACAACCTACCAGCCTACGGGCTGAATCAACATAACCAGATATTCCTGGGGTACAGAACCTTGAAGAGGTTCATCAAAAAAATAATAGTGAAGTGAATTACACTCCTCTATTATACCAAGTATGCAGAGCGATTGGAACACTTATCCAACGACCTTTTTTCATACAGCCGTACTAAAACTGATACTCCGTACTCCGAAACAATGCTGAAGAAAATAAAAAAGGACCAGATTAATTCTGGCCCTTGCGTTCACACCTTCAAAACTGGATCTGCATGATGTTTGCCAAGAGTGTGTGGATAAGTCCTCGACCGATTAGTATTCGTCAGCTCCACGTGTTACCACGCTTCCACACCGAACCTATCAACCTCGTCGTCTATGAGGGGTCTTACCAGCTTACGCTGTGGGAAGTCTCATCTTGGAGGGGGCTTCACGCTTAGATGCTTTCA
>NZ_JBFEFW010000068.1:0-5792 GCF_047229145.1 Brevibacillus jepli | reverse complement strand
CCTGCGTCTCCCCCTTCGGGGGACGGAAGGGGGCATTCTAACCGAGGGCAATTTTACACACAAATATGGACTTGATCAGTATTCAGGAGTTGAGACTAACATATCAACCTGGCACAGGGAAAATACTCGCACATTGCGAAGGTGGAATATCGATAGGGCAAGAGAATGTCTGCTCAATATTTGGAACAGGCAGAGGACCACGAGGATGACAGAAGACCCCTTCTACTTCGAGTATAACATTCGTCTCTACTTGTACTTCTTCGCAAATAAACAGCTCGATCTCAATCCTTCCACCAAGAAGCGGATTCATCGTGGGTCTACACTCGACTGCTGTAATTCGACAATGAATGTTATCGGTTCCCAGTGGTTCTGGCAAACAGAGTACAAATTCGTTTTCTAACTGGGTAGTGACAGGAAAACGACAAAGCAATCGGTTTGCCGTCTCATCAAAGACAAGGAGGATAACGGTGACGGAAAAAATAAAATGAGCAACTCCAGCCTCGACTTGATTTCCATTCACATTGACGAAAACAGGACGTTGAATCCGGGTTAACTCACAGCGTACAGAGAGCCAAGGGGTATGGTTTGGAATTATAATCGGTTCCAAGCAAGATATTCTCAAGGAGTGTCCTGCCTGAATCGCTGCATCCAAAGCTGCACGGCACCTTTCTGGTACTTCTACTTTTTCGCGATGTCTATTCATATCAACGGCCCAATCGTAAATTTTAGGGATCCGAATACATCTCATATTCTTGTTCTCAGGGGTTATAGTCGGCGTAATTGTAGGTCTAGCTGTAGGTGTAGGCGTGGGTGTTGTAGTTGGAGGAACAATATCTGGCAAGCATCCGTTAAAAAGACAATTATGCGTTTCTGTAGCTCCGAAAAAATTACCTACCATCACGTTTCCTTCGATATTGCCTCCCATCCCGTTATAGGTGGCAAAAGGCGCAAGAACGCTTCCTTCTACGCCGATATTCTCTTGAAAGGCATTTGTTGCATCCGGAAAGTTCCACAGAATAAAAGCAGCATCATCACAGTCCGCAGCTGTCCCATTACGGAAAATTTGGTAACTTCCGAAGCCCACGTTGTCTCCACGAATGTTTACGAGAATCGTAGATCCTTCAGGAGCTACGATATCGATCCCCACCAACTGGTTCAAGGCCAATCCACTACCAGCAACATTTGTTCCGTCAATGGTAAAAACATTAAGCTGTGCATCTGTCCCAGTCAATGTTAACGTCCCAAAGTTAACGACTGCGGTCCCATTATCTGTAAGTGCCGCGTATGCTTGGGATATAGCCTTCAAATAAGTGTCCATAGCCCCAAAATCGATGGGATCACCGACCAAAGGCTGATCAGGGACTCCGTTATTGTTGGTCATGGTGTAATTAATAACCATTCCTGTGGAGCTAATTACGCTATTACCGCTAAAGTTTGTCCCCCCAGAGATGTCCATATCTCCACCAACAATTAGATCTGGGCGTGTAGTGGACACAGGAAGCATTGCTCCCACACTGAAATTATTGTAAACGGCATTACCACCAACTGCGACGCGCCCTTCCGAGTCGACGTTAGTTTGAATGTGATCGCCTAACACAAACACGTTAAAGTCGTTAGCTACTAAAAAATTATTACATGCCATTGCGACACCCCCAATCAGAGATTGTGTCCACATTTTATTCAGGGCATCTTTCTCTGGATACATTTATCTCCGCTTATTTACGAAAATTAGGTATCAGCTGAAAATGGAAGCACTAGGTAGTACATTTCTCTACTTTTAATCAACCTATTGATCTTCTTTGGGCCGTTGAATCAAGGCATATAGTAATGAGGCACTGCTTCATTACTGTTATAAAAATATCTTCAAGTCATGTTTGGATTACGCAAATTGTTATTAAAATGCCTCCTTCTCTAATATAAACTGGAGAAGGAGGCGTTCCATACTCTTTATGGATTTGATTATTCAAGTTTTAAGTAACTGATCGCATAAATCTGATGCCAACGTTCTTGAGCCAGTTATCCCCTTTAAATATTTCAACGAACCATCTGACGACCAATCAACTAATTTTAGCTTTTTTAAGTGCTTATACAAATCATTTCTTTGTATAGGCCGTTTATTATCCTTTAATAATTTTGAAAAGAGGAAAGATCCTGAAATTGAAAGTGCGTCTAGACAAACAATATGTGTAATTCTGTAACTATTATAGTCACTCCATTCATCAATGAAAATTTCCTTAACACATGCATAGAATGTCAATGCTATTAAAAGCTTCACTTCACGAGATAAAGTAAAAAGGGATGGATCCTTCATTAAAAAGCAAAGTGTTCTGTACAAATTTTGAAGTGTAATATGTTTTCCATTTGTACGTCTCCCAATGATGCTGCCAATGTTTATAAAAGGGCTATCATTTCTTGTAAGGAGTTCTGTTGCTACCCAACTTAGGTGATCATTATCCCTTCTCAAATATCTGCTAAGAGAGGAACCTATACCTCGAGCTTTTGTATTAATTGTATCAAACAATTGAATTTCTTCATCTTCATCTAAATAATGAAATGCTAAAAATGGGATTGTTATTTCCGAGTTGGTTTCGATTAAATATTGTTTAATTCCACTAGACGATGTTGACCATCCATTAATGAAGCCTTTCCTTTACATAAGAGCCGACCAAAAGTAGGTCGCATACGATCATATGGAGCAAACTCCCAGTTAGAGCATGCATTTAACAGAATGGGAGTAAACAAGGCATCATCACCCCTAGATAAATATGTCGCAAAGTCCTTGCACCTCTTTTGATCAACTGGCCGTTGATACCCCTTGCCAGAAGGATCATTATACGGTTTCACGTAGGTCAGTTTAAGTGCATCAACAGCACCTATATTGCTTTGATAGACTACTTTTCCACGCATTTTTGATTGTACTACATTTTCAATGACGCTCTGATTAGCTAAGGTATTCATCTTTCTTACTCCTTTAGAGCTTATTATTATGTCAATATAGTACTTATTAGTATCTTTTTCAACGGAATTTATAGTATGTGTTACTGTGATATTGACTGTGACTCTCCTACTCTGAATGGAGAGGTGGTCATAATGTCAAATTTTCTCAAGCTTATTGGAGAGCAAATTCGAATGATAAGAAAGCAAAAGGGTATGACTCAAGAGGAGCTTGGCGAACGAGCCCAACTCCAATCCTCATACATCGGTGGAATAGAAAGAGGAGAGCGAAATATTTCGTTAGAAACTCTTGAGAAAATTATCCATGCTTTACGTGTTTCTCCTGAACTTGTTCTTAAATTCGGGAATATAGATCCAAACATTAAGAGGTTAGACAAGAATGACCTTCTTGATATTCACTCTGCTTTATTAGCAGATCGTAAGTACGAAGAGATATTGATGGTTCATCGTATTTCTAAAGAGATATTCTCTAACATTGATTCTAATAAAAGGTAAGAAGTGAATGACTAACGCATATCGAATATTGTCCATAATAAATCCTAAAAAAGGATTGTAAATTATGGAGCCAATAGTGCCATTCGAACCTATAAGTACAATTGATATCCCTACGGGATCAAATTGGGTTGGGCAAGTAAAGTGGGATGGAGTTCGTGTATTAACATACAGTACTGATAAGAAAACACAACTGTTTAACAGACGACTCAATGAAAGAACTGGCCATTACCCAGAATTAGTTGACATTGATGATTATTGTTTGACCAATTCAGTGATATTAGATGGTGAAATCATAGCTTTTAAAAACAGTAAACCTTCTTTTTATGAAGTAATGCGAAGAGATGGCATTAGAAGCTTTAGTAAATTGGGGACTCTATCAACTGAAGTGCCAGTTACATACATGATATTTGATATACTTTTTTTCGAAGGAAAATGGGTTACTACATATTGTCTGGAAGAAAGACAGAAATTACTTGCCAGGATTATTAGACCAAACTCTCATGTTCAGCTAGTTGAGAACTTTCCTGTGACATCTTCTTTGTTCGAAGTGATTGTAAGTAATGACCTTGAGGGTGTGGTATTTAAAGATCTTAGCAGTACTTATGTAATTAACGGTAAAGATCAAAGATGGAGAAAGAAAAAGAAAAAAAATGACCTCATTGCTGTAGTTGGCGGGGTGACCTATCGAGACAACGTTGTTAACTCTTTGTTATTAGGTCTTTATGATCATCTTGGTCAACTATGGTACATAGGAAGTGTAGGTACTGGTACGTTAACTAATAAAGACTGGAGAGATCTTACCAGTGGTATCAGCCCCATTATTCAAGATAGAATGCCATTTAAGAATGTACCTACCAAAGCACGCGGAGCTAAGTGGCTTCCTCCATTATTAACGGTAAAAGTAAGTTATCTTGAATGGATTGATGGACATAATCTAAGGCAGCCTAGTATACAAGCGTTTGTTACTGTTCCACCCGCAAGCTGTGTATTCCAATAAAAATACTCATAACAAAAAGGGGTCTTTATCTTAAGACCCTTTTTTTCATTTCACTCATGATCATTTTCTGTAAACACGTCTGGAAATAAATTCTTCAACTGAGTTGTATGCTCTTTTGCAGCCATCCTATTTTTTGAAAACATCTTTGCTAATTGCTTATCATTTAAGGTTAAGTCTGATGAATTATGACCAGAAAATTCAATCAAATTGCTTTTTAACCCCAATTCCTCCCGAACGTGTGAATAGGAACTTGATGCCATTATTTTCTTATATAGTCCCTCGTAATGCAAAGATTTACTACGTTCCTTGAGAAGCTCATCTTTTTGCGATTCAAATGCTGTTGTTAATTTACTAAGTTCCTTCTTGATCTCTCTTAATTTTGAGAGTTCTTTATGCATATTACGAAACATGATTTCAAACTCGTACAATTCCTCAATTATTCTAGATTTATTGTTGTGGTTTCTTGACATAATGTCTTCGATATTAGGAAAATATACATCACCCGCGCTCTCACTGAACTCTCTATTTATAGGTCTATTAATTTCTTCAATGTAGTCAGCTATTCTGCGGCTCCAAGTCTGTCTACCGATTCCAGTTTCTTTTTCTAGCAAGAGAAAAGTAAGTTTTTGGCCTTTAATTTTGCCTTTAATTTTTAACGCTATTTCTTTGAGTTTCTTATCATCTATCTCTCTAGGTCTACCTCTTTTCTTTATATGATCATTAGCACTCATTTTCATACCTCATTCGATTAGCCTCCATAGTTGCTCTTTGATCCATTAATTTCTGTAGCTGCGATGAAGCAGAAGTTAGTTTATGTTGTGCGGATTTTTGACATTCTAAATTTTTGTAGTCATAATACATGCTTTTTGTTAAACACAACATATATTCTACGGTCTCATTCATTGTCTGATTAATAACTTTGGAGTATTCTGCTAACCACTTCAATCCCTCGCTTAGTTCGTTGACGGCAGGTTTAAAGATAAAAGAAGTTTCACATACTCTGCAGTCCTCAACACAATTGCCTGGAAAGGATGGATCCGTGCAATAACCATACTCGACTTGACGAAACTGGGTTAAATCAGAATAATCGTAAATCAGTCCAGTATCGTATGCATTCCGCTGCTTATCATTGGGAAATTGACCAATGAGTTTACCAATATTTTGCTCATACTTCTGTTGAGATAGCAAATATACTTGAGAACTAATGTAATGATTAGCATGAGAATAATAGTTAATTTGAGTGTTCAAATCATCGTGACCGGCCATTCTAGTTGAGTCCGTATAATTGTGTAAAAACAGCATCTCTCTAAAAATAAGGGAGCCATTTTCAATCCCCCTCGGTTAG
>NZ_JBFEFW010000067.1:0-6238 GCF_047229145.1 Brevibacillus jepli | reverse complement strand
GAGCTTTAAGATGTCAAAGTTAAAAAACAGAGAATGAGCGAGAAAACAGGAGAAAACATTACTTTATAGTGGGAGGTTATTCATAGGTGAAGCTGAAATTCCCCGCCATTTATTCCTACGCTGGGGCGGGCTCCAGAGGCGCTTGGACTGGAAATTCGCTTCTTCCTACGCGGCTTTTTATTCGTTGAAAGTGTTTCTAAGATGTTTATTGTAAAGCCTTTTTGCGTTTACTTGCAAAACGTTTTAAAAGCTCGAACTGAATACGAAGCTATACGGAAGCACTGTCACATGTTTGGAAGGAGACCGCCCGAACGAAGAGAGGAAAAAGGCGACTGGAAAACATGTGGCAGGGCTTCTCCCGAGCACTACAGTAGGTGGACATCCATCTCGGATTGGAAAAATGGGGGTTTTGATCCAATCTGTTTCGTACTATGCTAACGTTAGAATATTTGGAATAGGATGAGCGCCGCAATGAGGAAGTGGAAGTGGTTTGCTAGTTTATACAGTCTCATCGCCATCATCATGATCGGGATGCTCATCGTGCCCTCATTCACTTGGGCAGTGGAACAACCACCTCGGGCGGAACAGGGCGTGCTGGATTTGCGTGGAGTGGACTGGGAAGACGGCGAAACGGTATGGCTGGATGGGGAATGGGGTTTTTACTGGCAGCAGCTCCAGAGCCCGGGTACTTTCGATTCCCATGCGTCCGAACGTGAATTCATGCAAGTGCCTTCGACCTGGAAGGAGGGAGCGGGTGCCAGGACAGATATATCCAATCACGGATACGCGACGTACCGGCTGTCTATCCAGCTGGACGAGCAACAGTCAGGAAGGCCACTCGCGCTCTATATGCCCAGTGTCGCAACAGCCTACAAGCTGTGGATCAACGGCAAGGTCATGGCTGAAAACGGCGTTGTCGGCGAGAATCTGGCGGAGATGATCCCGAAAAACTATCCCAAGGTCGTTGTATTTCAGCCGGATCAGTCACAGGTGGAGCTGGTGATTCACGTCTCTAATTTTGTTCAGCGAAAAGGCGGCTTGTGGGAATCGATTGCTTTGGGGTCTGCGGATCAAATCATGCAAAAGCGCGAAGCCAACATCATCTATGCAGGCATGATTGCTGCGTCTTTGATGATTATGGGCATCTATCATTTCGGGTTGTATGTCACACGCAAAAGAGAGATATCGACCCTCTATTTTTGTGGAGTGAGCATCGCGATCTCCATCCGTATTTTATTTTTGGGAGAGACGATGGCTGTCAGCCTGTTTCCACAAATTCCGTGGGAAATGGGGGTTAAGCTGGAGTACATGTCTTCGCTCGTCACGATGATCATGCTCGCTTGTTTTGTTCGCTCGCAGTATACGGCATTCTTCCATCGTTTCATTCAGAGAGTCTGCGTATGGACAGGGCTTCTCTTTATTCTCTTCGTGTTATTCACTCCTGCAAGAATCTATACTGAATGGATTTATGTAGGGGAAGCCTATTTGCTGCTTAGTTATAGCTACATGCTATTCGTTTATGGACGGGCCATCCTTCAAAAACAGCCCGGGTCTCTCTTAAATGGAATGGGTCTCCTCGTATTTTTCGCGGCAGTCGTCAATGAAATTTTGTTCTACGCGCATTTGTCTCCGTTTGAGAATGCGATTCCGTTCGGCTTGCTCGTCTTTTTACTCACCCAAATGATGAATTTGTCCATGGTGTTCGCCCGTTCCTTTGCCCATGTTGAGCAGCTTTCTGAAGTGCTCGCGCAAACGAATGAATCGTTGGAGCAAAAAGTACAGCAGCGGACAAAGGCACTCGCGGACAAGAATCAGGAGCTGCAAAGGATGGAGGAGTCAAGGCGCATGCTCCTCTCCAATATATCGCATGAGCTCGGAACGCCGCTAACGTCGATTCAAGGATTCATCAAGGCGATGATTGACGGTGTGGTCAAGCCCGATGACCCGAAATACCTGGGTATCATCTACGAGAAAACAATTTATTTGCATCGAATCATCACCGATTTGTTCGAACTGTCCAAGATGGAGTCGCGACAGCTTCGCTTTCATTTTCAGCCCTTGCCATTGGTGGGATTTTTCCGTGGATTGTACGAGAAGAACTTGCTCGATATGGAGGATAAAAATCTGCAATTTAAGTGGGAAGCACAGATGGAGCCGAATGCAAAGAGCAAGCTTATGCTGGTCGCTGATCCGATTCGCCTGGAGCAGGTCATGAGCAATTTGCTCGTTAACGCACAAGCGTATACGCCACAGGGTGGAACTATCACGCTACATGTTGCATGGGAGCTGGCGGAAGATGGGACAGGTGAGGCTTTGATTAAAGTAATAGACTCCGGGGCAGGAATGAAGGCGGCGGCGCTTCCCTTTGTATTTGACCGGTTTTATCGGGGGAGTGGATCAAGAAAGCTGCGAACGGCAGGAGTCGGTTTGGGTCTGGCCATCTCCAAAGAAATTATCGAAAATCATCAAGGACAAATCGGCGTACAAAGTACGGAGGGAGAGGGAAGCACCTTCTGGTTTTCCCTGCCAGTCTACTGGAAGGAAGAGAGTAACGAGGGAAGAGAGGATGTGCGATGGGCAACGAGGTAATTCTTTTGGTAGAAGATGATGAGAGTATCCGAGAATTGGTCAGGCTCTATTTAGAAGCGAATGGATTTCAGGTGCGCGAGGCAGAGGATACGGGGCAAGCGCATGCCATGCTGCTGAGTGAACAGCCTGATATGGTCCTCCTCGACATTTTGCTGCCGGATGGATCGGGTTTAGAGCTATGCCAGATATGGAGGCAGAGTGGAATCGATGTGCCCGTCCTGTTTTTGAGCTGTAAAAATGACACGGAGGATATGATCGCTGGCCTGGATCTTGGCGGTGATGATTATGTGACGAAGCCCTTTGATCCGAATATGCTGATTTCGCGGGTGAAGGCGCATTTTCGCAGGAGAAGCCTGCAGGAGAAGACGAACAAAGCTCTGCTGTCTCCCAAAGGACTGATTGAGCCTTTAACCAAACGAGAGCTGGAGATACTCCGCATGATCAAAGCAGGGTCTACGAATCAGGAGATCGCTCTTCATTATCAAATATCGATCGGCACAGTCAAAGGGTACAATAATCAGCTGTTCAGCAAGCTTGGTGCGAAAAACCGGACGCATGCCATCATGCTCGCAAGTCAGCTCGGCGTTTTTTTAGATGAACCCTAACTTTGGTTGGCTCCTCTTTTTCCTCGGTTTTGCTAGTATGGAGGCATAACATATAAGAGGAAGTGGACGGGAGTTCATGCTCGCTCAAATTTGGAGTTCAGTGTACGTGTATTTGATGATGCTTGCCTTGACGCCGTTCGGTTTGGTGGGGATTCCCCAAGGAATTGGTATCCTGCGAGGAAATATCGGTTTTGGTATGAGCTTTTATGTCGTGTTATTCGTGAATCCCTTCTTATATCGTCTTTATTTATATCAAATCAAAAAACGTATACAAAAGAAAAGGCTTGAATGGCGACGGCAAGACCTGTGGATGCGAGGAATCATCTGGACAATCGGCTCGCATTTTATCGTATATGAGATGCTCTATTTTTCTCTCCCCCAGATACATTCCAGCGATAAGTCCTCGCCACCCTTTGTCTTGATGGCTCTTTCTGCCGTCGCTCTCCTTTTTTTGGCAGCCAGTACAAGCTATGTCTCGTACAAGTACAGCCCCGCGGGAGTGCAGTCCCGATTTTTCCGATGATAATCCTCTGACAAACCAGCGTTATGCTGGAAGGGTACAATCAATCTGGAAAGGAATGTGCTCGGATGAGAGATGAACGGCTTGGGAAAATAGCAGACAACTTAATTTCGTACAGCCTGGATGTGCAAGCCAAACAGCATATTATGATCATGGTCGTGGATGAAGGAGAACCGCTGGCAATCGAATTGGTGAAGCGGCTGTATGCGAAGGGAGCATATCCCCACCTTCGTTTTGTACGGCCAAAAGTCCAGCGAGAATGGCTGAAAGGACTCACTGCGGAGCAGCTAGCCCACACGGTTCAATGGGAAAAGGATCTGTGGCATGGCATGCAAGGCTACATCGGGATTCATGGCGAGACGAATGACAGTGAGATGAAGGATGTTCCCGGGGAGAAGTACCGATTGTACGCAGAAGCTTACGAGTCCATTATTCATCATGTAGACAATCAGATTACGGGACTGCGCATTAATTACCCGACTTCGGCACTCGCCCAGAAGGCCAGTATGACGACAGAAGCGTTTGAAGATTTTTATTTCAACGTATGCTCACTCGATTACCGGAAAATGGCAGAAGCGTGCCAGCCGCTGTATGACTTGATGGACAAAACTGACAGGGTGCGCATCGTTGGACCGGGGACAGACCTGACGTTTTCCATCAAAGGGATTGGGACGCGGACGGCTGTAGGCAAACGAAACATGCCCGATGGCGAGGTGTATACGTCCCCTGTGCGCGACTCGATTCACGGGACGATCAGCTACAATACACCCAGTAACTTCAAAGGAACGACTTTTGAAAACGTGCGCTTTACTTTTCGGGAAGGTAAGATCGTCGAGGCGTACGCCAACCATGCGGACAAGCTACATGAAATATTGGACACGGACGAAGGTGCCCGCTACATCGGTGAGTTCGCCATTGCGTTTAACCCGTACATTTTGCATCCAATGGGCGATGTTTTGTTTGATGAAAAAATCGCCGGGAGCTTCCATCTCACGCCGGGGCGTGCCTATGATCAGGCGGATAATGGCAACCGCAGCACGATTCACTGGGATCTGATCTGCATTCAACGCCCGGAATATGGTGGCGGTGAAATCTGGTTTGACGATGTACGGATTCGAAAAGATGGAAAATTTGTGCATGAGGCATTACTGGGGCTGAATCCGGAGCAATTGATGCTGTAGGGGAGGGCGATGATGCCCTCCTTGTTTACTTGAGTTTGAAAACCACTACACCTGCGATCATGATGCCGATTCCGATGATCTTGTTCAAGGTAATGGGAACCTTTTGCACACCGAACAGGCCGAGAGAATCAATGAGGAGAGCGACGAGAAGCTGTGAGATGAGCAGAATCGATACGGCGTAGGCAGGCCCGATGGCAGTAATGCCTTTCATCACACTAAAAACGATGAGTGCACCGAAAACTCCACCTAGCAAATACACCTTGTTGACTTCCCCGATACTTTTCCAATCTCCATCACGAACGGCGAGAAAAATCGAAAACGAAACAAGAAAGCCTACGGCGTGAACGATCGCATTGGTTTGCCACAGTCCGAGCTTTGTACTTGCCTGCGCATTGAACACACTTTGCAAACAAATAAAAACGCCAGCGAGTAATGAAAAGAGTATGCCTTGCACAAGATGACCTCCTATATGGTTGTTTATTCGTATATATTTCCGCTTGCCAGCTCACTGATTTTTTCTCGATCTTTGATAATCAGTGCGCCTTTTTTGCGTTCGATCACAGATGCAGCGCAAAGATTTCGGATGACCCGGTTCAAATGCCGATAGCTGGTGCCCAACAGCTCCGCGACCTCTGTCAGCTTCGACGCCTTTAATTCTTCGGAAGAACTAGACAACGTATCGCTAGTCAAGGTGGAGAGCAAATAGCTGGCAAATCGATTCTCAACAGGATACAACAGGTTTAGGCTGGTAGAGTTCGATGATGTATGCAGCTTGTGACTGATTTTATGTAGGATGAACTGCAAAAATGGCGGGTGGTTCTGATAGTTTTCCTGCAATATTTTGAAGGGAAGACTAACTACGAGACTTCGATGAACAAACTCCACAGTATTGCGCGCCTCGCATTGCGTGACATACTCTACGTCTCCGATAATGGCGAGTGGATTGTTAAAGCGCAGCAATAATGATTTTCCGTTCGGGAGCGTCGTGAAAATTTTGATTTTTCCCTCCAGAATGAAAAACATATGGTGTAGCTGATCGCCCTTCGAACAGAGGATGTCACCTTTCTCAGCCTGATACAGGCGCATTTCCTGAATCGTAGCTGCATCAAAAATAGCGGGCAAGGGACTATTTTGAACAAGCGTATGCAATCGTGTACGGTCGTGAAGCTCTTTCATTTTTCAAGCCTCCTGCTGGTTTGCTTTGCAGGCAATACCTTCTCTAGTAAAAAGGATTTGCACGCGAAAAGAAAGGACATATGTCCTTTTTCCATGTGCGCCCAGCATGGGCGTTATCTCTAGGGTTAAAGTCCCGAATGGTGAAGGCAGTAGTAGCCATTAGCTTA
>NZ_JBFEFW010000066.1:0-7180 GCF_047229145.1 Brevibacillus jepli | reverse complement strand
ATTCAAGCTGAGCAAAAAGCTCAAACATAGTTATCTTATTTTCATCAATTCGCGACAACTATCTTGACAAACACCGATATGTACAGAGTACCAGAAGTAGTGTTTGTGGATAAGTATGAAAAAACCATTGATGCCATGCCTTATATCTGTTATTATGTTTTTGTTTTGAAGCGTGAATAACTCCGATACATGAATCGGGTTTTCCACAGCATGTGGATAAGTTTGTGGACAGATTCTTTCCTATGTGTATGTCATTACTCACAGGATTGAGGATAAACGTCTGCTTTTTTTCACTTCTACGAGCGGAATCCCTATATTTCGACTTTTTTTATCCACAGTCGCTTCATACGGCTGTGTTGACAATTGGGTCACAGCATAGCAGGTTTTTGCACTTATTTTCGATCGTTTTTGATCGGTGATCCATCATTTTTCGGACGGCCCAAAAGGAGGGATTCTGGTTGGATGCAGCGATTAGCGAACTATGGCGCAAAGTCTTGGCCAAGATAGAAAAATCGCTAAGCAAACCCAGTTTCGATACCTGGCTGAAAGCGACAAAGGCAACCACATTGGAAGAAGATGCACTGATCGTCGTCGCACCAAATGACTTTGCTCGTGATTGGCTAGAAACTAGGTACGCACAACTGATTACCGATACACTATATGAAGTGACGGGTATCAATATGAAAGTAAAATTCGTCGCGATGCAAAATCCCGATGCGGCTTTTGCCGACGAACAACCAGCCCCACGGGTGAAAATGAGCGCTCCGCCTACTGTCGCGGATGACCAGCCACCCAGTATCTTGAATCCCAAATACACCTTTGACACGTTTGTCATCGGATCGGGAAATCGATTCGCTCACGCCGCATCGCTTGCGGTCGCTGAAGCCCCTGCGAAAGCTTACAATCCCCTCTTCATTTACGGAGGAGTCGGACTTGGCAAAACCCACTTGATGCATGCAATTGGCCATTATGTCATTCAGCACAACCCATCGGCGAAAGTGGTCTATTTGTCGTCCGAGAAATTCACCAATGAATTCATCAACTCTATTCGTGACAACAAAGCCGTCGAATTCCGCAATAAATATCGGAGTGTTGACGTTCTTTTAATTGATGACATTCAGTTTTTGGCGGGCAAAGAATCGACACAAGAAGAGTTTTTCCATACGTTCAATGCCTTGCATGAAGAAAGCAAACAAATCATCATCTCCTCCGATCGGCCTCCCAAGGAGATCCCGACGCTGGAGGATCGCCTCCGCTCACGCTTCGAATGGGGACTGATTACCGATATTCAGCCGCCCGATCTCGAAACGAGGATTGCGATTTTGCGCAAAAAGGCAAAAGCCGAGAATCTCGATATCCCAAATGAAGTAATGGCGTATATCGCAAACCAAATCGACAGCAATATCCGCGAGCTGGAGGGCGCTTTGATCCGTGTGGTCGCTTACTCCTCCTTAATTAATCGCGATATTGACACACAACTGGCTGCGGAAGCACTGAAAGACATTATTCCTTCTTCCCGCCCGCGCGTGATTACCATTATGGACATTCAGCGAACGGTCGGAGAAGCTTTCAGCCTGAAGCTAGAAGATTTCAAGGCGAAAAAACGGACAAAAACCGTCGCTTTCCCACGTCAGATTGCGATGTATCTCTCTAGAGAGCTGACAGATGCCTCATTGCCTAAGATCGGTGATGAATTTGGCGGCCGTGACCATACGACAGTCATCCATGCCCATGAGAAAATCTCTCGTGCACTGGCAAATGACCCTCATATGCAAACAACGATTCAGTCGCTCATTGAAAAGTTAAAAGCAAACCATTAAACCTGTGCATAACGCAAAAAGCCTATACACAACTTACCCACATGTGTATAGGCTCTATTTTACGTATCGGGTCCACATATCCACAAATCCACAGGCCCTATTACTACTTCTGTTAAAAAGATTTATCCTAATAAGTTATGATAAAGGCGCAGCCATTATGCAGACTCCAACCAAAATAATGGCGCCAGAGAGGGAGGCTCACGTCGATGCATATTACCGTTCAGAGAGAGAAATTGTCGAACGCCGTATCGCATGTCAGCAAAGCTGTATCTAGCAGAACTACAATTCCAATTTTGACCGGGATTAAAATGAAAACCGATGATGAAGGTTTGACACTGACTGCAAGTGATTCCGATGTATCTATCGAAGTTCAGATTCCTTTGGAAGAAGCCGGAGAATGGGGCGTAACGATTCATCAGCCTGGTAGCATCGTATTGACTGCACGTATTTTCAGCGAAATCGTGCGCAAGCTGCCAAGCAACGAAATCGATATTCAAGTGGATGATCGCTTGGTAACCAAAATTCGTTCCGGACAAGCTGAGTTCACCATTAATGGAATGGATGCCAACGAATATCCACAGCTGCCGCACCTGGAAGAAGATAAGGTCTTCAGTGTTCCCTGTGATTTGCTGAAGGCTATGATTCGTCAAACGGTTTTTGGTGTTTCCACTTCCGAAATGCGCCCGATCTTGACGGGTTTGATGTGGTCACTTGATCAAGGAAAATTGCGTTTTGTGGCAACTGACAGTCACCGTTTGGCTAGCCGTACAGCTATGGTGGAATGCCCAGAGGATCTTTCTTTCCATAACGTGGTTGTTCCGGGTAAAAGCTGCAATGAATTGGTAAAAATATTAGATGACGACCAAAATCTCGCGGATATCGTCGTTGCAGATAATCAGATTTTGGTGAAGTCCAAGCATATCTTGTTCTATTCCCGCCTCTTGGAAGGAACATATCCAGACACGACAAGAATCATTCCACAAGGAAGCAAAACCGAGATCACAGTTAGCACCAAGGAATTTTTGCAATCCATCGAACGCGCTTCCTTGTTGAGTCGCGAAGGCAAATCGAACGTGGTTAAGCTCGTTACCTTGTCTGATGGAACTGTCGAAATTACGTCCAATGCACCTGAAATCGGGAAAGTAACGGACATTTTGATGCCAAAAGCGATGAATGGTGAAGAATTGAAAATTTCCTTCAACGCTAAATACATGATCGATGCGCTGCGTGCAATTGATAGCGCAGAAATCAAAGCAAGCTTTAGTGGCCCGATGAGTCCATTTGTTATTCGTCCAACCGATCATGATTGGATGCTCCATCTGATTTTGCCGGTTCGTACGTACTAAATCGTTTTTACGTAAAAGAAAGGAGCCAAACCATGCGTGAGGTTTCCATTAGCACAGAATATATTGCTCTCGGGCAATTTTTGAAGCTGGCTGAAATTATTGATACGGGCGGAATGGCCAAAGCTTTCTTGGCTGAGGTCCCGATCCATGTCAATGGTGAGCTGGACAACAGACGCGGACGCAAGCTATATCCTGGCGATGAAGTGGCGATTGAAGGCTATGGTCGCTATCAAGTGGTACGCCCCTGAGAGGAGAGCGTGATTCTTGTTTCTCAAGAACCTGTCGCTAACCAATTATCGCAACTACGAAACGATGTCCCTGTCATTTGACGGTCCCATTCAGTTGTTCATTGGCAACAACGCTCAAGGTAAAACGAATGCTCTCGAATCGATATATGTTTTGGCACTGGCCAAATCCCACAGAACGCCCCGCGACAAGGAGCTCATTTCCTGGGATGCCGATTATGCCACGATCCGTAGCGATGTTCTTCGTCGCTACGGTTCTGTTCGTTTGGAGCTGCAGTTGACAACCAAAGGAAAGCGGGCCAAAATCAACGGAATGGAGCAGCAGAAGCTGAGCGCTTATGTGGGGGCATTGAATGTCGTCATGTTTGCACCCGAGGATCTTTCTATTGTCAAAGGGGCACCTGCCCAACGCAGGCGCTTCATCGACATGGAAATCGGTCAGGTTTCACCTACGTATCTTTATTATTTGAGCAATTACAACAAAGTGCTGGCCCAGCGAAATCAGCTTTTAAAGGATTTGGCCATGAAAAAAAGTAACTCGCTGGAAATGCTGGCAATTTGGAATACCCAATTAGCCGATTTAGCGGTAAAATTGTTACGGAAGCGTTTTGAGTTCATTCGGAAGCTGGAGACGTGGGCACAGGAAATCCACACCGGCATTACCGATGGCAGGGAAAGACTTTCTTTGCATTACGTAAACTCATCGCCAGTTACTGAAGAGATGACGATCGATCAGGCTGTAGATAAAATGCTTGCTGCCTACGAAGAGGTTCGCGACCGGGAAATCATGCGGGGTAGCACCCTTATTGGTCCACATCGCGATGATTTTTCACTTAAAGTGAACAACATGGATGTGCAAACGTATGGTTCCCAGGGACAGCAACGCACCAGTGCGCTGTCCATTAAATTGGCCGAAATTGAGCTGATTAAAGAAGAAGTGGGAGAATACCCCGTTCTATTGTTGGATGATGTCTTGTCAGAGTTGGATGAACATCGGCAAACTTTGCTGCTCGAAACGATTCAGGATCGAGTACAGACGTTTGTAAGTACCACAGGTGTGGAAGGCTTAAAGCATCAGGTTCTCCAGCAAGCCTCTCGTTTTTACGTGAAGGAAGGGAAAATCTCCGGAGAAAGGTAGGGGGTACAGGGATGTTTATTCACATTGGTGGAGATACTGTGGTGAGCACGAAGGAAGTCATTTCCATTCTTGATCATCAGACTGTGAAATCCTCGAAAATCAATAAAGCGTTCTTGCTCGAAAAAAGCAAGACGGTTGTTGATCATAGTGAGGAAGAGACCAAGTCTTATGTAATCACCCAGAACGCCATTTACTGTTCACCTATTTCTTCTCTGACGCTGAAGCGACGCGCTCAGTTCGTGGACAGCTTGGATCAGTTTCCCTTTGTACAAGCTGAAGTGGAGGAGTTGACAGAGTAGTGGATCAAGTGACGACGAAAGATACAAACTACGATGCGAGTCAGATTCAGGTACTGGAAGGGTTAGAGGCAGTTCGGAAACGTCCCGGCATGTACATCGGGTCGACCAGCAGCCGAGGTTTGCATCACCTGGTATGGGAGATTGTCGACAATGCCATTGACGAGGCACTGGCCGGTTATTGCGACGAGATCTTGGTGGTCATTCATCCAGACAACTCCGTATCTGTAACTGATAACGGTCGAGGAATCCCGACTGGCATTCATGAAAAGACCGGGAAATCCACAGTTGAAACCGTTTTGACTGTATTGCATGCCGGTGGTAAATTCGGCGGTGGCGGATACAAGGTGTCCGGCGGTCTTCACGGGGTAGGTAGCTCGGTAGTGAACGCGCTATCGGAATGGATGGAAGTCGAGGTTAAACAAAATAACCAGGTATACTACATGCGCTTTACTGTTGGCGCACCGAATGCCGATCTTGCTGTTGTGGGCGAGACCGACGAGACGGGAACAAAAGTTACCTTCAAGCCCGACCCGACTATTTTTACCGAAACAACGGTGTTTGAGTACGATATTTTGCAAAAACGTATTCGCGAGCTGGCGTTCCTGAACAAAGGATTGCGCATTACGCTGAAGGATACACGTCCAGAACAGGAGAAGGAAGAATCCTTCCACTACGAGGGCGGTATCATCCAGTTTGTAGAATACTTGAATAAAAACCGGGAAGCTCTGCATGACGATGTGATTTATTGCGAAGGGGAAAAAGAGGGTCTTGTCGTGGAGGTTGCCCTTCAGTACAACGACACTTATGTAAGCAACATCTACTCCTTTGCCAATAACATCAACACACATGAGGGTGGTACTCACGAAACAGGATTTAAAACGGCTCTTACGCGTGTAATCAATGACTATAGCCGCAAGTTTAACTTCCTGAAGGAAAAGGACCCGAATCTTTCTGGAGATGATGTGCGTGAAGGTATCACTGCGATTATCTCTGTAAAAATTCAGGAGCCTCAGTTCGAAGGACAAACGAAAACAAAGCTGGGGAACTCGGAAGCACGCAGCATTACCGAATCTGTCTTTGGTGACCGCTTCAACACGTTTATGGAAGAAAATCCTGGTGTTGCTAAAAAAGTGGTTGAGAAGGCTCTCATGGCCTCGCGTGCTCGTGAGGCAGCTCGTAAAGCTCGTGAGATGACACGCCGCAAGAGTGCGCTTGAAGTAAGTGCCTTGCCAGGTAAATTGGCAGATTGCTCATCCAAAGATGCGTCCGAATCTGAACTGTTCATTGTAGAGGGAGACTCTGCGGGCGGTTCTGCGAAAATGGGACGTGATCGTCATTTCCAGGCAATTCTTCCTCTTCGCGGGAAAGTATTGAACGTGGAAAAGGCCCGTCTGGACAAAATTCTTGGTAATAACGAGATCCGTGCAATCATTACGGCACTGGGTACTGGTGTTGGCGAAGACTTCGACATTTCGAAGGCACGCTATCACAAAGTTGTCATCATGACGGATGCGGATGTCGACGGATCGCATATTCGTACGCTTCTATTGACGTTCTTCTTCCGTTACATGAAACAGTTGATTGAAGCGGGGTATATTTATATTGCCCAGCCGCCACTCTACAGCATCAAGCAAGGGAAGACCTTGCACTATGCGTATACCGATAAGCAGCGTGATGAGGTTCTCGCTACCTTGAAACCTCAACCGAAGCCAAACGTCCAACGTTATAAAGGACTAGGTGAGATGAACGCAGATCAATTGTGGGAGACTACGATGGATCCAGAAGTTCGTACGTTGCTTCAGGTAGATCTCGAGGACGCTATGGATGCCGATATGGTATTTGAGACGCTTATGGGAGACGAAGTAGAGCCACGCAGGGAGTTTATTGAGCAATACGCGGCAAATGTACGCGATCTTGATATTTAATTTGAACGAAGAAAAAGCTTGTCCTTTACCGGGCAAGCTTTTTCTTTATGAAAATTCCAAAACACATTTGAAATATAGAATGAACTTGACTTATAATAGGGTGTACTTTTGTTAAGCTCGTTTCACAAAAAAGTTCACCCACGCAATAAAAAAAATCAAAATTTCTATTGCAATGAATTAAAAAGTATGCTAGATTAAAGATCCGGAAGTCATTACGGGCCTATAGCTCAGTTGGTTAGAGCGCACGCCTGATAAGCGTGAGGTCGGCTGTTCGAGTCAGCCTAGGCCCACCACTTACATAGCTTGCATGACAAAAGAGTCATAAAAGCGTATGGGGCTGTAGCTCAGTTGGGAGAGCGCCTGCCTTGCAAGCAGGAGGTCATCGGTTCGATCCCGTTCAGCTCCAC
>NZ_JBFEFW010000065.1:0-7278 GCF_047229145.1 Brevibacillus jepli | reverse complement strand
GAATAATTGCTAAATAATAGTCATGTGGTAATGGCAAGTCCCTGAGTTGTGAATATTAATTAGATAAAAAAGGAAATCAGATTGCAGACAAACTCCCTCGCTGAACGAACAGCAGAGGGAGTTTGTTTAATAATTTGATGAAAATACCGAAGGTGTTTTGATCGTTCACCTTTTGGCGACCTGATTTCCATAGCCGAGAGCGTAAAAAGTTTTGTGTAAATGGTTAAACTTTCCATTAAGGAGATGATCATTTATGCAAGACAAAAGAGACTTGACAATTAAGGAATTAGCAAAGGATTGCCGTACCATCGAAGACGTTCACGAGATGCTCAAGAACCTCTTTCGTGACACGATCCAGCAGTTATTTGAAGCGGAAATGGATGACCATTTGGGCTATGCGAAACATAGTGCCGATGGCGATCATACGGGAAATAGTCGGAATGGGTATAGCAAAAAGACGCTGAAAACAAAGTTCGGTAATACAGAAATTCGTGTGCCCCGTGACCGAAATGGTGAATTTGAACCTCACATTGTGAAGAAGCATGAGACCACGGTTAATGGCTTGGAGGAGCAAATCATCGCACTCTACGCCAAAGGAATGTCAACACGAGACATCGAGGAACACATGAAGGATCTGTATGGGATCGATGTCTCACCTGCAATGGTAAGCAAAGTAACAGACAAGATCATGCCGATGGTGGCGGAATGGCAATGCCGACCGCTTGATCGGGTGTACCCCATTGTTTTCCTTGATGCCATCCATTTTAAAGTTCGTCAAGAAAATCGAATCGTCAACAAAGCGGCATACAGCGTCCTTGGTATTACCATGTCTGGGCATAAGGACATTTTGGGCATTTGGATCGGGGAGCATGAAAGTGCCAGCTTCTGGCTAAATGTGTGTACAGATCTGAAAAGCCGTGGTGTAGAAGACATTCTGATCGCCTGCAAGGATGGACTCTCTGGTTTTTCCGAGGCGATCAACGCTGCCTTTCCGAGAACCCAGATTCAACTGTGCGTCATTCACCAGATTCGCAACTCTATGAAATATGTACCGTTCAAGGAAGAAAAGGCTGTCTTGGCAGATTTAAAGAAAGTCTATCAAGCCCTTACGTTGGAAGAGGCTGAATCAGCATTTGCTGCATTCAAAGACAAGTGGGGCAAGAAGTACCCCATCATTATTCGCTCCTGGGAAAATAACTGGCTCGAACTGACCGCCTATTTTAGCTATCCCCCAGAGATACGCAAGATGATTTATACAACGAATATCATCGAGGGATATCACCGACAACTCCGTAAAGTCACAAAGACCAAAACAGCTTATCCATCCGACGATGCTCTACGGAAAATCATTTATCTTGCTACTGTTGAGGCATCGAAGAAGTGGACTATGCCGATTCGGAATTGGAAAGAATGTATATCGCAACTTGCCATCCATTTTGGAGACCGATTGCAAGGAGAACTGTCCGCTTCATGAGGCTGTAGAGTCGGCTTGACATGGAGCCTCTGCGGGCATGGTTTCTTGCGATTGGGCGATGCCTGAAAAACATGCATCGCATGGCAAACAAGCCTACCATGCCCGCCCCTCCATGTAAAGCCGTTAATGTAACCATCCACCTGTTAAAATCCATTTACACAAAAAAATTTACATTCCCCCATAGCCAGGTCGCCATTTTTTTCAAGTTCATGGCAGCGAAAACAAGCATCGCCTGCATCGTGACCTTCTCCAGTCCTCGTAAGGTCGTCCAACGCATGCCATGCTTTTCCTTCATATCAGCGAATACACGTTCAATCGTTTCTTTCCGTTTGCTATAGATTTGTTTGTTTTCCTCGGTATGCCGGAGGTGGTCTACCTCTTCGAGGTAATCAGCCCAGATGTGGCGACTCACTCTCTTTGTGTAGTCTTTACTTTCCGTGCATTGTTTCAAGAACGGACAACTTCGGCAAACTTGAGAATTTGATCGATAGATACGGTACCCATCCTTGTTTGTTGTCTCATATGTTAAGATTTGCTCGTTCGGGCAGATGTAGCAGTCGAAATATTCATCATACACATATTCGTGCTTTTTAAAAAAACCTTCTTTGGTGCGTGGTCTTGTGTAGGGCATAACGGGGCGAATCTGGTCATCAAGGAGTGTTTTACTGATGTAAGGCGTCTTGTATCCCGAGTCCACTGCCACAGCTTGAGGCTGTGCAAACGTCTTTCGCACTTGATTCAAAACATCCTCAAAAACCTGACTGTCATGCACATTGCCTGGCGTTACCTTGGCACCAAGCACAAATCCATTTCGATCACATGCTGTATGAAAACTATAAGCAAATACACGTTCCTTTTCCCCTTTTACAAACAATCCGCAATCCGGGTCAGTTGTGCTGACTTTCACCTCCTTCTTCGAAGTTTCTGTCTTTTTTTCAAGGGGCTTCTTTCCATGTGCAATACGATCCTGATTGATTTCTTCGTCCAGCAGCTCTTGATATTTCTTCGCTTGTTCTTCAACGATTTCTTTCACGTATTTATGCTTATTCGCACTGGCTTTTACATGCGTAGCATCAATGAAAAGCACATCAGGCTTCACGAATCCATGATGAACCGCCTCCTCCAATATTCGAAGGAAGATCGACTCGAAGAGTTGAGTATCCCGAAAACGGCGAACATAGTTCTTGCCTAGGGTCGTGAAATGGGGAATGGGCTGACTGAAATCATAGCCAATAAACCACCGATAGGCAACATTGGTTTCGATCTCTTTAATCGTTTGTCGCATGGAACGAATTCCAAAAATATATTGGATGAAAGCAATTTTAACTAAGACTACAGGGTCAACACTGGGTCTGCCATTGTCATGACAGTAGAGGCTTTCCACCAAGTCATAGATGAACGAAAAGTCGATTGCATTTTCAATTTTTCTTACGAGATGATCTTCTGGCACCAACTCATCTAGCGAGAATGCAGATATCTGATAACGCCCTTCGGCCTCTTGCTTATTAAGCATAATGCCACCTCTAAAAAATAACTTTTGAAAACGTAACATGTTCTATATTCAACAAAAAAGCCTGCAGACCCTGTTCCTTACGGAACTTTGTCTACAGGCTGGGAAATTAAGGCAAATAGACAACAGTAAAGAAAACCAGTTCAGATTACTTACTTAAGGTCTGATGAACAGATAAAAAATCAAGTAACCACAAGGGTTTTGTATCGTTTTTATCGAAATCATGTGCAAGGAAATCGACGATTTCCCTTCAAATTCCTTGCACATGGAGCGGATCTGAATGTACGAATTTCACTCTCATCGTGAAAATCAATTGCTTCTCCCCGATGATTTCTTCTTGCCGTTTGGCGGTAAGTTGAGTAAAGAAAATCGCTGGGTCAAACTGGCTCAGTTGGTGCCGTGGGTATATGCGGAGAAAAAGTATGCCAAATCCTTTCGCAAATCATTTCGTGGACAAAAGGCCGTTTCTATCCGTGTCGCCCTCGGGGCACTCATCATTAAGGAACGTTTGCAACTGTCGGACCGGGAAACGGTCCAGCAGATTGTCGAATACCCGTATCTGCAATATTTCATCGGGCTGGAAGGCTATCAGGATCATCCGCCGTTCCACCCGTCGCTCATGACGCATTTTCGCAAACGTCTGAGCGAGCAAGTTCTCCGCGAAATCAACGAGATCATCGCGGTCGAGGAGGCCAAATCGACACCAGATTCCGACCGTGACGATGAACCGAAATCCGGTAGAAAATCCAAAGGCAAGCGTACGACCAAGCGTCGCTCAATAACCGAAGAAGATCCGAACCAGGGTGTTTTGTTGCTGGATGCCACATGTGCCCCGGCGGATGTGGCGTACCCTACCGATTTGAACTTGCTGAACGAGGCGCGTGAGAAACTGGAGGAGATCATCGACACGTTACATGCTCCACAGATTGGTCGTGCCCGCAAACCACGGACTTATCGGGATCAAGCGCGAAAGGAGTACCTGGCCGTGGCCAAACAACGTCGTGCAGACGGCAAGGTGATTTGTCGAGCGATCGGCAAGCAGCCCCTAAGTAGATATTTGGTAAGATGATAGGGAAGGAGAGAGCAAACCGTGATCATAGCCACGAAACTTCATATTCCCCGATCACGAAGCCCGCTTGTTGTTCGTTCCAGACTCACCCATCGTTTGCATGAAGGGCTGGATCGTGCACTTACCTTGATCACAGCGCCTGCCGGGTATGGCAAAACCACCTTGCTGGGCGAGTGGGTGACGACGCTGGAAAAGCCCGTCTCCTGGGTCTCTCTTGATCAAGCGGATAATGATCGCATGCGTTTCTGGGCACATACCATTGCGGCGCTAAAACAGGCCTATCCGTCTTTTGACGAACAGGCTGTGCTTCGTCATGCCGTGGAAGATCCATCGGGGTTCTCACTGATTGCCGCGCTCGTTAACGGGCTTCATAGTATACCGCAAACGACGGTGCTCGTATGGGATGACTTTCATCACATCGAGGAAGCGTCCATCTTCAAGGGAGTCACTTATCTGCTGGAACGCTTGCCGTCACATGTTCATCTCTATCTCGCAAGCCGAAACTTCCCATCGTTGCCCCTCTCGAGAATACGGGCGGGAAATGGGTTGAACTGGCTGGATGCGAGAGATCTCCGCTTCTCATCGGATGAAACGACTGAATTTTTTGCGAAGTGCGGCGGTATGGACATGGCCATCGAAGACGTGGCTGTCGTACAAAAAAAGACGGAGGGATGGGCAGCGGCGATGCGATTGGCGATCTTATCGTTGCATGAACATGCTGATCCCGCATCGCTGGTCCGGAAGATGGTGGGAACGGAACGTGACATATCGGATTATTTTTTCGATGAAGTGTTATCCTATCAGTCTGAAACGATGCAGCAATTTTTGCTGCAAACGTCGATTTTAGATCGGATGACGGGTGAACTTTGTCAAGCGGTAACCGGTATAGCCGAGAGTGATGCCTGTCTGCAACAATTAGACAAGGAGAGCTTGTTTCTTGTAGCTTTGGACGAGCGGCGGGAGTGGTACAGGTATCATCATCTGTTTCAGCAGTTTTTGACGGCGCAACTGAAAATACGCGAGCCGCTGCAATGGAAAACCTATCATATGGCAGCGGGAAAATGGCTGGAAGAGAACGGTTATCCTCATGAAGCGGTGGATCACTTTCTAGTGGCTGCTGATTATGAACATGCGCTTTCAGTTATAGAGGCGATTTCGCAGGAACTGATGGCTAATGAATGGACGACGATCTGTAATTGGCTAAGTGCTATTCCCGAGTCGCTGTTATTTTCCAGGCCGATGATGCTTTTGACAAAACTTGCCTCCCAGTACTTGTCCGGGCATGTCGAAGCAGCCACAGACGGGTATTGGCGAGCGGTTCGCCGGCTGGAAGAGGGTATTGCTTCCTGCTCACCTGTTGAATCCGAAACATTACATGGCGGGCTCGCTTTTCTGGCCGCATTTCGCACGTTTTTGGATCGGGATTTTGAATATGCCGTTCAATTTTCACGGGAATATGTCGAAAAGCATCCGGAGGGTGATTTCTTCATTGGGTTCGGAAGCGACGGGGATGGCTATCATCCGGTGTGGGACATCTATGTGTCGGATAACGGCCTTCGACTGGCGGAACAGGTGTTAACGCCGTTGCTGTCGATCTGGTCCGGAACCCGAAATGTGTATTTTATCGCTCATCTATATATCGACTTGGGAAAAATGCAGTATGAACGAAATCGCTTGGTCGAAGCGGAAAAGGCGATGCGCCAGGCCTATGATATTGGAAGATTGTATGATAATCGAAGCCTGGCGACCATTGCGGGGCTATGGCTTGCCCGCATTGCCGCCGTACAGGGAGACGAGGAGACATCAAATCAAATGTTGCAAGAGTTAGCCAAACAAACGTCCGAGAAGGCGAATCCCCATCTGTCCGGGAAAATCGCCTCGTTTCGAGCCATGCTAGGCAGGATGCAAGGAGAAGAGAAACCGGTGAGACAATGGCTGAGAAAAAGCGGCTTGCGATTCCGTGATGAAATTCCGGTATCCATGATCAAGGAATATGATTTACTGGCCTCTATACTTGCAGAGCGGGGAGAAATCGAGGAAGCCGCAGCTTTGACGGAGCGTCTCCTCTTCATTGCGAGCGAAGCAGGGCGACAAAGCGATCGCATCCGTCTGCTCGTGCATAAGAGCAGGATCCTATCCTCACTAGGAAAGATTGCAGATTGCATGGACGTATTGGAAGAAGCACTTGCATTGGCGTGGCCGGAAGGGTACATTCGAACCTTTGTTGACGAAGGAGCAGCATTTGGTCAATTATTGGATCAATATATCCAACTGCGTCAAAACCAACATCGCCGCCCCAGCCACAAGGTGTCTTTATCCTATGTGAAACGACTGCGGAGACTGATTCCGCTAGTTGAAGGGGAAGCCGGTACTTCCCATGACGGAATGGTGGTTAATTTAACAGCCAGAGAGCAAAGCGTGCTTCGGTTGATGGAAACGGGGATGTCCAATAAAGAAATGGCGATCAAACTGAATGTTTCTCTCGCAACCATAAAGACCCACATTAACAACATCTATGGCAAATTGCAATCCAAAAATCGATTACAAGCGTTGGAACGTGCCAGAACACTGCAGTTGTTCTGACACGTTCCTCTTTTTTTGCATAAATCATCTCCACCTCCCTGCTCAACCTTTTGGATCTTTTGTGACAGGCAGGGTTGATCACAAAGGGATTGGAAGTTTGTATAATAATTTGGATGAAGCTATGAAGTGAGGGCAGGAAGGATGATGAGGAGATGAATGTTTTCAAGATAAGGCAAATGAACATGCCGAAGCGTTACAACGTAACCAGGATTGGTTTACTAATGCTGATTATACTTTTCGCATGGTTGGGTACAGACACGAAAGAGGCAACAGCAAGTGAAAGTGATTATGAATATCAGGAGATCGCCGGTGGTGTAGAGATTACGAAATATGTGGGCACGGCGAAAGATATAGCGATTCCGGATACGTTAGGCGGTAAGGGCGTTATACGAATAGGAAATACAGCTTTTCGTAATAAAGAATTGACAAGTGTGACGATCCCGGACAGCGTGACGAACATCGGGGAATCCGCATTTGAATCCAATCAACTCGAGAGTGTGACGATCCCGGACAGTGTGACGAGTATTGGGAGGTGGGCATTTCAAAACAACCGACTCAAAAGTGTAGTTGAGTCCGTATAATTGTGTAAAAACAGCATCTCTCTAAAAATAAGGGAGCCATTTTCAATCCCCCTCGGTTAGA
>NZ_JBFEFW010000064.1:0-7562 GCF_047229145.1 Brevibacillus jepli | reverse complement strand
GAATACTAATCGGTCGAGGACTTATCCACAAATTTAGCAATTGATCATGCAGATCCAGTTTTCAGGGAATAAAAGAAGCCATCCAACTCGGATGGTTTTTTTGTATGATTGATTTATACTTCTTGCATGAGTGCGCGTGCTCCATTGTAAAAATACATATTTTTATATCTGAAATTTCTAGCTTCTTCATTGCGGGTGTTACCTTTTTTATTCTCTTGATCGGAGCTGGGATTCGTTCTGCTCCCTTGGATGCAGGCATCTTGGCAGCTGACTGTACTTTGCGGAGTCGTTTTTGGACTGGGTTCAGGATGTACGGCTTCCGTATTGGGAGCGATGTTCGTAAATCGCAAATCGCTGGTTTGTGAAGCAACGAGGATTGGTAATGAAAATATTGACAGCAAGCGGTACGGCATTCTAGCGGTGACAGCTGCAAGGGTAGCCACCGTTCCTCCAACGCTTAAGCTGACGACCGATTTTTTTGGCAGACAGCAATCAGGAATCTTATTTGGATGGATATTGACTGCACACCAATTAGGCGCTGCTGTTGCCGCTTATGGCGGTGGTGTCATTTATACCATGTTGAACATTTACTTCATCATGTTCATTATTGCTGGCGTATTTTGCTTGATCGCTTCTGTCATGGTTATGCGGATTGGAAGGAACGCGCTCAATGTAAAAATTTCCGGGCATATGTAGCGGTAAATGTATCGGCGGAATGGAAAACACCCGAGTGGAAATTAGATCACTCGGGTGTTAGTTTTCAGGTTGTTGATGCAATGGAAGGATGATACGGAAAACAGCTCCGTGAAGTGGGCCATTTTCTGCTTGGAGACGGCCGTGAGAACGTTCGATAATCGCACGGGAAATTGCCAATCCCAGTCCGACATCACCATTTTTGCCTTTCACAAAACGATGAAATAAATGAGGGAGAAGTTCTTCTGGAATACCCTCACCATCATCTCGTACTTCTATTTGCAGTTGACGTTTTCCTGGCTCGATCTCAATCGTGATTTGTTCCTTTGCATGGCGCAAAGCATTCCCAATGATATTCAGTAGTGCTTGGAGAAACTTTCCTTCATCCACGTACAAGATGTCATTGTTATTAGTCGGAAGTACAGAAATGCTGACATTGTGTTGGAGCTGTAGAGGATGTAATCGTTCGATCGCCTGAGTGACCAAATCGGTAGCGGAATGCCAAGAAGGATTAAATAAATTCTCTTCGCCTTCAAGCTTGGCTAGCAATATAATTTCAGTCACAATATGCTTCAACCGATTGGTTTCCTCGACGATCACATCAAAACCTTTTTCAGCAGCTTCATTGACAAAAATGCCATCGCGAATCCCCTCTGCATAACCTTGAATCGACATAAGAGGGGTTTTTAGCTCATGGGAAGCATTCTGTAAAAATTGTCGCTGGATTTCATGAAAACGATCGAGCTCCTGGGCCATAGAGTAAACACTATTGGAGACTTCAGCAATCTCACCACGAGCTGGGATGAGTTGAACGTCGGAAAAACGCCGAGCTTGGACCTTTTTAATCTCTCGCGTCAACTTATGGAGTGGCTGCACCATACTACGGCTAATAAAAAAGCTCAGTAGAATCGTAGATACGGCTCCAATCATGACGATGAGTAAGATGTTATTCGTTATTTCCATACGTACGTCTTTTAGTCCACGTACAGGAGAGGCAAGAATGAGGCGTTGTTTTTCGTCATTTTTAAAAGGGAGGTTTACAACCACGTAATCATCGCTGCCGACCATCCAAATGTTTCGATTTTGCCGTTTCTCTGCTTTTCGATCGAGTGCATCCATCCACTCATACAGATTGGAAGAAGGGAGAGATGTATAAAGTACTTTTTTCTTTTTCCCTAAGAGCAAGACCTCAACCTTGCGATTAGAGACGAGAAGTTTTTCGAGCTCTGCGACTCCCTCTGTTTCAATCTTGGCATTGGATTCGTTCATTTTATCAATCCAGAATCGACCCTTTAAGTTTAATTCATTCTTTTGCTGCTCGATCAAATTATCAAGCAAAAACGAATGAATCAGGGCAGTTGATACCCCCATGACAAGGCAGAGGAGAAGAGTGTACATCAATGTAATACGAAAATGGATACTCATTCTTCCTTCGTTCCTTCCACAGATCGCAGGCGATAGCCAAAGCCCCAAACCGTTTCGAGAGGGATCTTATCCAGCTTTTTTCGGATGCGACGAATGAGGTCGTCAACAACCCGATCGCTTCCAAAATAATCATACCCCCATACAAGAGAGAGCAGCTCATCACGAGAAAAGGCACGATCCGGATGCTCAGACAGAAGGCTAAGCACCTGAAATTCTTTTGAGGTTACTTCTACTTCTTCTCCAAAAGAATATACCAACCGTTTTTCCTTATCTAAAATAAGAGCATTGTCAGTAGCTTCTTCCGGTTTTTGCTCTTTCACAAGGAACGGGGATTCCTCTGCATGAGATCGCATATGTTTCCAGCGCTGGAGTGCCCGATTCACGCGTGCAACTAATTCACGAGGACTAAATGGCTTTGTGAGATAGTCGTCGCTCCCCAACTCAAGTCCAAGAATTTTGTCTACTTCTTCGTCACGAGCGGAGACCATGATGATTGGCGTTTCAGAGCCAGCACGAATTCGACGACAAAACTCATATCCATTCATACCAGGGAGCATGATATCCAATACCCATAGATCGGGAGGATTTACTTGCTCTAAAGTAATAGCCGCTTCGGCCGATTCAACTGCAGATGTAACATAGCCTTCCTTTTGTAAATAGGCTTCAACGATCTGACGAATATTAGCGTCATCATCTACGATTGCGACATGTAAGGTCTTCATGGGATTCCTCCGTAAACCTTTTGATTCTAACCTTCATTGTACATCTTGAAAGCGACTTAGGCAGTTGGTAAAGCCATTTCCCACACTTTTCCCATACTTTCCTACGTTTCTTACAATAGTGTAAGGAATATGAAACCCAAATCGATAGGACGGTGTGCATATTCCTTGTAAAATCAAAGTACATTCATGAAACGGAGGGATTCACCATGAGAAAACTACTACAGATGATCGCGATTACGTTCGGATTGTTGATCGATACGAAGACAATCATTCGCTCCTCCGAATTGGAAATGGTCGTGAAGCTGTAAAAGACGATAAAATATACGTGAAATTCCAGGCGCCAGTATGTAGGGGGCCTTTTTGTTTTGTGCTGACCAGTGTACTTGGGTAAGCGAGAAAGCTGAAAAGAAATGGAAGACAGGACTAAAACATATAGGGAGTCTACGAATTTCGTGAGTGTACGACTAAAATTGAGGGGAAATCCGAGGAAACGGATTGATTCGGCTGGATTTTTTGGACGTGTCCTCTTTCTATATGGTATAATGAAGTATTGTGATAACCAGTTGGAGGTTTACCCTTTATGGCAGAAGAAACTGCTCGGTTTCCCAAAGTCGATATTAGCCACGAAATGAGAGAATCGTTCATTAGCTATGCGATGAGCGTTATCGTCAGTCGGGCTTTGCCTGACGTTCGCGATGGTTTGAAGCCTGTTCACAGGCGTATTTTGTATGCCATGCACGATATGGGCCTTACTCCTGACAAGCCGTTCCGTAAATCGGCAAACGTTGTCGGGGAAGTTATGGCGAACTACCATCCGCATGGTGACTCTTCCATCTATGAAGCGATGGTACGTATGGCCCAAGATTTTAACATGCGCTATATGCTGGTTGAAGGGCAAGGGAACTTCGGTTCTGTAGACGGTGACCCGGCTGCGGCGATGCGTTATACGGAGTCGCGTTTTTCCAAGCTCGCGCTGGAGCTTTTGCGCGATATTGATAAAGAAACGGTCGATTTCATTCCTAACTACGACGGACGCAAAGAAGAGCCGGTTGTATTGCCTTCTCGATTCCCGAACCTGCTTTTGAACGGGGCATCAGGGATTGCGGTAGGTATGGCTACCAATATTCCGCCGCATAACCTGACGGAAGTTGTTGATGGCGTTATTGCCATGATCGACAATCCTGATATTACGATTCAAGATTTGATGAAGATCATCAAGGGACCTGATTTCCCTACAGCGGGGGAGATTCTCGGTTACAGTGGTATTCGTCGTGCCTACGAAACAGGCCGCGGTTCCATTATTATGCGCGCCAAAACCCAGATTGAAGAGGATGGGAAAGGAAAACCGCGCATCATTGTAACGGAGATTCCTTATCAGGTCAACAAGGCTAGACTCGTGGAAAAAATCGCGGAGCTTGTTCGCGAGAAAAAAATCGAAGGCATTACTGACCTTCGTGATGAGTCTGACCGTAAAGGAATGCGTATTGTCATGGAGTTGCGCCGTGACGTCATTCCTAAGGTTGTCTTGAACAATTTGTTTAAGCATACCCAAATGCAGTCTACATTTGGTGTGAATATGCTGGCACTCGTTGATAGTCGTCCGCGTGTATTGAATTTGCGTGACATGCTCTATTACTACTTGGAGCATCAACGCGTCATTATCCGCAGAAGGACCGAGTATGATCTGAAGCAAGCAGAAGCCCGTGCGCATATCTTGGAAGGCTTGCGCATTGCGTTGGATCATATTGACGAGATTATCAGCTTGATTCGTTCCTCCCAAACCACAGAAGAAGCTCGCACAGGACTCATGGAAAATTACTCCTTGTCTTACGAACAGGCACAGGCGATTCTCGATATGCGTCTGCAACGCCTGACTGGTTTGGAGCGAGAAAAAATCGAGAACGAGTACCAGGAGCTCATGGTAAAAATCGCAGAACTGCGTGCTATTCTTGCAGACGAAGCCAAAATCTACGCGATCATCCGCGATGAGCTGGGTGAGATCAAAGAGAAGTTTGGCGATGCAAGACGCACAGAAATTACTTTCGATGAGAATCATATCGAAGATGCTGATTTGATCCCAGAGGAAGATGTGGTCATTACCCTGACGCATGACGGCTATATTAAGCGTCTGCCTGTTTCCACCTATCGTTCTCAAAAACGTGGTGGTCGTGGCGTGCAGGGGTTGGGAACCAAGGATGACGATTTTGTCGAGCATCTGTACATTACCAACTCGCATGATTACATCATGTTCTTTACGAGCAAAGGGAAGGTTTATCGCCTAAAAGGATTCGAGATTCCGGATCTGAGCCGGACAGCGAAAGGTACCCCAATTATTAATCTCATTCAGATTGAAAAAGGGGAGCGGGTGAGTGCGGTAATCCCTGTGAAGGAGTTCGATCAGGAACATTACCTGTTCTTTGCGACCAAGAAGGGGATTATTAAGAAAACCACGCTGGAGTCCTATGAAAACATTCGCAAAGGCGGACTGATTGCAGTTAACCTGCGCGAAGATGATGAGTTGATTGGTGTTCGTCTGACGGATGGCCAACAAGAAATCATCATGGGTACTCACAAAGGTATGTCCGTCCGATTCAATGAGGGAGACGTACGCACCATGGGACGTAACGCTACCGGTGTGAAGGGAATTACCCTTGACGACGATGATGATGTCATCGATATGGACGTTATCAAACCAAATGCAGAAGTGCTCATTGTAACGGCGAATGGTTACGGAAAACGGACGCCTGTAGATGAATACCGCATTCAATCTCGTGGCGGTAAGGGAATTAAGACACACAATGTAACGGATCGAAGCGGTCCGGTCGTTGGTCTAAAAGTAGTTGAGCCTGAAGAAGATCTGATGATTATTACCACTTCGGGTATCATCATTCGTACGGAAATGAAAGGTATTTCCGTGATGGGGCGTTACACGCAGGGCGTTAAATTGATCCGCCTCTCAGAAAATGAGCAGGTCGGTTCAGTTGCCAAGTGTCCACCAACTGAAGAAGATGATATGTCTGATGAAGATGTGGAAGAGGGAATGGCAGATCAATCAAGCGCGGAAACCGCTGAAACGACCGAGCCTACCGAACCGACGGAAGAATAAAGTAAGTTACCGAGAAAGCGTCCCGTATATTGCGGGGCGTTTTTTTCGTGCAAATGCAGAAAGTTTATCATAGGCAGTGCTTTTTTCCTGCAAATGGTTTCGGATTGGAGTAAAATTGGGAAATGGAAACTATATCATTATCAAGTTGGATCGGGTGGTGAGCAGGTTGCCCAATGTGGAAGTGAAACAACTGACTCTTGGAGCGAAATTGGCTGAAGACGTATTTACAGCATTGGGAGGCATTCTTTTTGCAAAAGGGACCCCTCTCTATGAAAGAGAAATTCAATTCTTAGAAGCGTTCATGATCAAGCAGGTACAAGTAGAGGATTCAGGAGGGGCTTGGACTGACCAAGGTGAACCAGCTAGGGTAGATACGCCAGAAGCTTCTGATAAGTTTACTAATGTGAAGCCTGCGTTTCAGGAGTCATTTGATAAAGCAGTGTCTACACTGAAAAATTTGATGACCCGCGTACAAGGCGGCAATAACATACCGGTTATGGAAGTAAGAGAAGTTGTTACGCCGATCATTACCCAGTTTCAACAGCAGCCACAAGTTCTCCTCTCCCTTCGCCGATTTGCAAGGATGGATAGCTATGCCTATGAGCATGCAATAGCGGTTGGAATTATTTCTTATATGATTGCAAAATGGATCAAGGTGCCTGAAAAGGAATGGATGCAGGTTGCACTGGCTGGTACATTGCTTGATATAGGGAAAACGAAAATTGATCGGCGAATTTTGCAGAAACCAGGCAAGCTTACAGCAGACGAGTTCGAAGAGATGAAAAAGCATACGGTTTATGGCTATCAAATTATAAAATCCTCGCACGGGTTAAGTGAAGGCGTAGCACTGGCGGCTTTACAACACCATGAGCGGGAGGATGGCTCAGGCTATCCTTTAGGTTTACCTGGTTCAAAGCTACATTTATATAGTAAAATTGTTGCTGTCGCAGATGTGTATCATGCAATGAGCTCTGATCGTGTGCATCAAAAGGCTCTATCTCCTTATCAAGTAGTGGAGCAATTAGTGCAGGATAGCTTTGGCAAGTTAGATCCCACCATTGTTCGGACATTCGTATATGGGATCACTCAATTTGCCATAGGGACGCTAGTTGAACTAAGTGATGGAACAGTCGGGAAGATCGTATTTACAGACCATAATCATCCGACGAGGCCTATGGTCGAAACGGGTGGAAAGATCGTAAATTTGGTCGATGCTCGACATTTATCTATAGTAAGAGTGATGGAACAGTAGCTGAGAGGGGCGATTGATTCGCCTCTTTTTCACTTTCATTGAAAAAGTTTATTTAAATTATAAAAACCTCTTGTGCTGTTTAAAAATACGTGATAAGATACATCTTGTCGCTTCGGTTGAAGCAACACTTCAAGAAGAAAAGTTACATAAAGCTATTTACTTCTTGGGGATTGTTTGATAAAGTATTGAATTGTCGCCGCTGAGCGGAACAAGATTTTTAAAAAAAACTTCTTGCAAAAGCCCAGGTGGTATGATAAGATAGAAAAGTCGCCTCAAGAGCGACGGACAAAATGCTCTTTGAAAACTGAACAGCGAAAGCGTTAATGAGTCTATCATTAAATGATTTGCCAGCTTTGAACCAGTA
>NZ_JBFEFW010000063.1:0-7824 GCF_047229145.1 Brevibacillus jepli | reverse complement strand
GGGAATCAAGACCATACCACACTATACATGAATTTATCCTGTTCGAAGGAGGAATCGCTTTGAGCCGCTTCAAACATTTGATCAATCGTTGGTCTCGTACCCCTCCGCAACGGACTGCAAATCGTGATCTTCAGCATAAACAGAAAAACCGAGTAGAACTTTCCAGACGGTTGGACGACAATCTTCAATTGCTTCAAGAGGTTTATGCGGACTGCTCCGACGTCATTTTTCATGACTTTTGGATCGGGGATCAAACGAGAGCCGCGCTTATCGATCAAGTCCATATTTGTGTGTAAATTCGCCCTTGGTTAGAATGAGCCCCCTTCCGTCCCCCGGAGGGGGGAGACGCAGGGGGCACGCCCCCTGCACCCCGTCACTCGCCGTGTGGCAGCCCCAGCAACGGATTGCTGGGCCTATCAAAAGTTTGTTGAAAAGAGCCTGTCAAGGCTACATGGAACGCTTCGCGGCCTTGACAGGCTACGACAGGCGTCGGTCAACCGATGCGCGTCACTTTGGCACTCATGTTAGCGGCCTGTGATTCACGCCACTCCAGATACTCGGCCATATCCAGATACCTTCTCCCGCTTGCCCACTTCTCATCGATTTCCATGAGCAAAGCACCGATCAGCCGCAGAGCCGATTCACGGTTCGGAAAAATCCGAATCACCCGTTCACGGCGGCGGATTTCCTCGTTCAGACGCTCCAGGCCGTTTGTCGTGCGAAGCCGTTTCCGATATGGTTGGGGCAGCAGCAATACAGCCGTAGCATCTTCGAAGCCTGCCTCCAGAACGGCCATCGCTTTTGGTGCTTTCGTTTCGTACATTTCAATCGTCTGGTTTAGGAGCAACCGTGCTGTATCCATATCCGGGGCATCCAACATGGCCCGAACCCGACTATACACCTCGTCTTGCAGTGCTTTCGGCGTGGCGTCCAGAATATTGCGCAGGAAGTGCGTTTGGCACCGCTGCCAGGTGACTCCTTGGAATTGCTTGCGAATGGCTCGAACCAATCCACCATGGTCATCGGACACCACGAGATCAACGCCTCGCAACCCGCGGCTTTTCAGCCAGCCAAAAAACTCACTCCAACTGGCTTCTGACTCACTGTCACCAAGCATCACACCCAATACCTCCCGGTAGCCATCGGTGTTGACACCCATGCCAATGAGAGCACCTCGTGACCGCACCCGACCGTCTTCGCGCACCTTGAGTACCAAGGCATCAACGATGACAAAGGGAAACGAAGTGTCATGAAGCGGACGGTTGTTCCATGCCGTTACGACAGGATCGAGCTGTTTGCACAGTTCTGACACCGTGGATTTCGAAAACTCCGTGCCACACAACTCCTCGGTGATCTGGGCCACCTTACGGGTCGACACTCCGTTGACCACCATCTCCATCAAGGCGAGCACCAAAGCCTGTTCGCTGCGTTGGTAACGGGCAAACAACTCTGTCGAGAACTTCCCACCGCGAATCCGGGGGACTCGAAGCGTAATCGTTCCTACGCGAGTCGTCAACTGGTGGGGATATGAGCCGTTCCGATAACCTTGGCGATTTTCCGTCCGTTCGTAGGGTTCCGCCCTCAGTTGTTCTGTAGCCTGGGCTTCCAGCACTTGGTTCAATACGGATTCCAGCAGTTTGGCCACTCCCGCATCCTGAGAATTCCCTAAAAAAAGCTGATGCAAAAGCTTGGAATCTACGCTAATCTGGTATTGAGCCATAACAAAAACTCCTCTCTTAAGAATGGTGTCTGCAAACTTCATTCTAACCGAGGGTTTTTGAAATGGCTCTCTTATTTTTAAGAGACTCCATTTTTACACAATTATACGGACTCAACTGGGAACGGAAACCGCGTTACATTCGAGATCAGTTACAGTGGATTGATAAGCACGCCAAAGACACAGATGCGGACGCACTTGCGAAAGCGCTTGAAACATCAACTCTACCAGGCCACGGATTTTGTGGACGCGCTGCACCATTTCGCTGAACGAAAACCGGGCGCGGAACCAACCATTCCCACAGACATCCGATTGTTGGAAGAGCCCCAGCGGCAGATGTTGAAGATGAAGCCGCAAATTCGTCCGTTTGAAGTATACCAAGCAATCCTGGAGGGATCGAGATGAGTGAAGTGACGATGGAACTGAAGTCCGTATTCAGCGCACTGCAGTTAACCGCCGCCGCTCAAGCACTGGACGAGCTTCTGATGGAAGCCGAAACCCGACAGTGGAGTTACCGCCAGTGTTTGCAGTGCGTACTTTCGTACGAATTGAAAAAACGGGAAGAAAAGCAGTTTGCCCGCCGATATAAACGTGCTGCTTTTCCGGAGCTGAAAACTCTGGATGAATTCCGGGTTGATCAACAGCCCTCGCTCGGAAAACGACAGCTGCAACAACTTCGGGAACTGATCTGGCTAGAACAGCATTACAACCTGCTGTTCCTCGGCCCGCCGGGCGTAGGAAAAACGCATCTGGCGATCGCATTGGGCGTTGAGGCGCTGAATCAAGGGTACAACGTCAGCTTCGCCACCATGGATCAGCTCTTGCAGCTGTTGAAAACGCAAGAGATTTCTCGGAACGCCCAACTGCGGGTGAACCGGATCGTGCGATCCGATCTGGTGATTGTGGACGATCTGATGTTCATGGCGCTGGATCGACAGGAAGCGCACTTGTTTTTCCAGTTGGTCAACAAGCTATACGGACAAGCATCTATCATTCTCACATCCAACAAAGGACCAGAAGAATGGGGAGATCTGCTTGGCGATCCCGCTGTCACCGCTGCTATTCTGGACCGCATCCTGCATCGAAGTGAGGTGATTCATCTGACGGGAGACAGTTATCGGATCAGGCACCGTGAAACCATATTTGGAAGTTACTAGTTGTTGAATATAAATTAGCGAAATTTGTTCAAAGATACTTGACGGTTGCAAGAAGCCTTAGGGAATCAAACCATACCTGTATTTCGGTTACGAGTGCAGGATATTGCTGACAGTCCTATACTGGAGCCAATTTAGTCTGGTCAACATCACATTCAGCCACACAAGAGAAAGGAACTTCTACCGCATCAACAAGATGCACTTGAAGACTACACAATTTGGATTTCAGTCTCACGATCGCGGCAAGTTCAAGCAACTACCCCCATTCGCTACATCAGGCGAGCCACCCAGTTTTTGCTGGTGAATAAAACCGCGTTTTCACAACTCCAACGCAATTCAGGACCTCCATATCGTCCTATAAACTCCGGATCAAAGAACTTGCAATGAAAACATAGGAGAAGACCACTCCAATGCTTTATACAAGCGATAAGGGTGGTCTTGGACCTCCTTGCAATAATGTTTACGTTTAACCAAGCGTCATAAAGCTAGTTAAAAAGAACAAGAGAAAACTATTGCAGAAGAATAAACATCGTGACATTATTTAGATTCTACATCAACAAATTCCATTGGTGGCAAGCTGTTTACCAAATCCACTGTTTGAATAGATACATTAATGATTCGTAGTAGCAAATCAAAAATGTAGCGTTCATCTTCAGAATACAAGTTCGGATCATCAATGATGCCAGAATTCTTATCCGTTTTCACCTGATACTGGTCCATAATCCATTCGATTGCTGAACGACCGTTTACCACATACTCATATGCCTTCTCCGGGATATTCGTAATGGTAATGTCAGTATTGAAGACAATTTTATCCAATATTCCTTTCTTAGGGTGTTTCATCTTTTTAACCTTGTACGAAGGATTTGCTTTACCTTCAATTACAACTTCAGAATATGGATCAATCGTTTCGTAGTTAAGGTGTAAGTTAGCTAATTTTCTTCCTACTTCAGCAAATTTTTCTTTATTTTTCAAGATAGGAATACGTGGCAATTCTTTCTTCAAATTATTAGCATACTTCTCACGGTACTCTTTTGAGTGTAAAACACCATATACATAATAAAACACATCATCTTCTGAAAGATTTAATTTGTCAATAAATGAGCCATTTATGTTGCTAGTATCTATTAAGAGAGCACCTGTTTGGCTATTATCGTAACAATAAAATCCTTGTCCTTTTTCCATCAAATCAAGGTTAGGAATTTTGTCTATAATTATACATGAAAAATCTCGACTCGAACCTGCACCAGTAACATAAATTACTTTATTCTCTGATCCGAATATATCCTTATATCTACTAGGACGTTCAATAATATCCGTTTGGTAGTACAAATATTTCTTTGTAAAAGGGCGATACATGCTTGTGATTACTGATTTATCATCCAATTTAATTCTCGTACCTTTAGTAAGTTTTTGCTTGAGTCCTGAGCTCCACTTAACAAAGTCACCAGAATTATTTATTTGATTAATTTTCTCCCTTTCATCTTTAATAATACTTAAACGAATTACCTCAGAATTGTAATTCTTAACCATTTGTTGGGTATTTTTAATTACCTGTTCTCGACTAAAACCATATACCCAAGCATCACGGTTTGTGCTGACACCAATCGCTTTATTCATGAAAACTCCGCCATCCATTAGGTCAAACTTTTCGTAATTTTGATCACGAAGATTTATCCAATCATTGTTTGCGTCAGGATGGATTTTAGTCCATTTTATACCACTTACAGAAGTAAAATCGGAGATAATCGCCAATTTCTGTTCACGAGAAAGATAGTTGCCGATATCATGATAATAAATTTCGTGGTTTTCTGTTCCATCTCTTACAAGAATCGTAATCGCAATTGGTGTTCTACTTCCTGAACCAAAGATCTTTCCGCCTTCTTGACGTGATTTTTCTCCCAATGTTCTTTGATCTCCACGAAGATTAAACACATAAATGTAATTAAATTCATCATGCAGGCACTTACGTAATCCATTCGTACTGTTGCTGTCAATAAACGATCCATTAGTAACAAAACCAATTATGCCTTTACTTCCTATACGGTCACTTGCCCATCGGAAGGCCTTTATATAGGAATCATACAAGCTCTTTTTCAAGCTAGCCGTTGAATATCTTGCATAAGTCGAGTCTATGCGTTCGTCTAATTTTGGATATGACTGGTTTTGATTGTTGTCGTTCTCATTTGTTTGACCAATCGAATATGGGGGATTCCCAATTATTGCAAAAATAGACTCCTTCCGCTGTCTTTTAAGGCGTTCATTGTTTTCGCCAAACAACTCGTCTTCAAAAGAATCTTCTTTCTCTGTACTTTCAAAGGTATCCGTTAAAACTATACCTTCAAACGGCTTGTAATCACCTTCCATTATGGAATGGAAAGTTTCTTCAATATTGATTGCAGCAATATAATAGCTTAATAGCACAATTTCATTTGCATGAAGTTCTTGAGTGTACTTACGCAACAAATCATCCTTAGAAATTAATCCACTTTGGAGTAATCTCACGATAAATGTTCCAGTACCTGTAAATGGATCAAGTACATGAACCCCTTCATCACTTATTGATTTACCAAAATGTTTCTTCAATACATCTTCGACAGATTGAATGATAAAATCCACAACTTCAATAGGTGTAAACACGATTCCCAAACGTTCAGTCGTTTCTTTAAAACCAACTTTAAAGAATTTATCATAAAGTTGAACAATAATATCCTGTTTTGCTTTCAAATTATCAATGCCTTCAGCTCGAACCCTAACACTCTGGTAGAAGTCTTTTAAGCGTTCTTGTTCCTTCACAAGCCCTTGTTCACCCATTACCTTCAACACTGCATCCATTGCTCGTGAGACAGGGTTATCTTTAACAAAGCTGTATGAATCAAACAACGCCTCAAATACTGGTTTTGTAATCAGGTGTTGTGCAAGCATTTCAATCGCTTGTAAGTCTGAAATAGACCCATTAATGTTGTGACGTAGCCCTAAGATAAACTTTTGGAATGCCTTATACGCTTCACTATTCGTATCCTCCAACATCACACGAATACGCATCATATGTTGTTGAGCAATTTCGGCAACGTCTTTCGACCAATCTTCCCAATAACGTACATTTCCAACCTTTTTTACAATTTTTCCATAAATCGCACGTTCTATATCCGAAAATTCTTCTTCATCAAGATTTAATGATAACTGTTCTGATACTGGTTCTGCTATAATAAATCCGCCTTCACTTTCGTTCGGTGCAGAACCAACCCCAATAACTTGTAACTGATCAGGTTTTTTCTTATTTAATTCCAATTTATTGATCGTTGCATCGAAACGTTCGTCTAGCGAACGTAATGCGTTGAGAACGTCCCAAACTACTTGATACTTCTCATTTTTATCTAAAACCTCATTTTCATCAACACCAGAGGGAATTCCAATCGGAAGGATAACATATCCGTAATCCTTACCTTCAGCCTTACGCATTACACGCCCTACTGCCTGTGCAATATCAATACGTGATTTACGAGGTTTTAAGAACATAACAGCGTCCAAATCAGGGACGTCTACACCTTCTGTAAGGAAGCGAGCATTTGAGAGGATTCGACAAGTGTTTGGTGGAACATCTGATTTTAACCAAGCTATCTTTTCATTCTTCTGCAATGCATTCATAGAACCGTCGGCATGATCTATTTCTACACGAACAACATTTCTTTGGTCCCCTGACTCATTGATATACATATCGACAACTTCTGTAAACATCTCTTTAATCAATTTCGACTCACGAATTGTTCCAGCAAAAGCAATAGCTCGTTTCATTGGATTGGCTGAAATCACGTTAGAATTACTCTTACGTTTAATCAAACCATTCCAACAGCCGATAATTTTCGTTACATCATCAAATTCAAGTTCGCTATCACGCTTACTTGCCAACATCGTTTGAAAGCGTCGAGCAATCATCTCTTCATCAACGGCAAGAACCATTACCTTATAATCAGTCAATATCCCTTTATTTACAGCATCACCGAATCCAATACGGTAAAACTCCTCACCGTATATGTCTTTGTCATTCATATCTGCAATAACGACAGACATTTCATCCGCTTTCTTCTTGGCATCTTCACCATATATACGAGGTGTTGCTGTCTGGTAAAGACGTTTCTTAGCTTTAATATTGTCATTGCTATGTACTTTCACAAAAGCACTAGCTTCTTTTCCTAATTCTGTTGCACCAGTCGTACGATGGGCTTCATCACAAACAACTAAGTCAAACTCATAGAAACCATTTTTCTGAGCTTTAATAATTACATCAATAGACTGATATGTTGAAAACACCACTAAGAATTTGCTTTGACGAACGGCTGAATCAATAACCTTCTGACGTTCCAGTAATTTACGGTAATCAGTTGTTGCCGGATAACCTAAGTCTGCAGCTACAATATCCTCAAACTCATTTTCACCTTTTGCTTTCTTCGTAACTTTTCTATCCGAACACACAGCAAAAGTATCCATTTCATCACGATACTTTGAGTCGGCAGTCCAACCTCTTAAAGATTGGGAAAGCAACTGAATACTAGGTACAAGATATAATACCCTGAATGTACCATTTTTCTTCTCAGCCATCCTTTCGGCAATTACCATCGAAGTATATGTTTTTCCTGTACCAGGAGCCATAATTAACTTTCCACGATCAGCAGTCTCAAATCCATTTACTACTGCTTCAATGGCCGGAATTTGGTGAGGGCGAGGTTGTTTAGGTGCTTTTAACTCAATTTTCTCTGGCTTCTCAAAGGAAAATTGTGACCAATCAATTTCGCTATCACGCAATTGTGACAAACCAATACGGGCAATATTCTTGTCACGGTTTAATAAAGCATCGTCCGCATTACTACTCCACTTAGATCAAGTCCATATTTGTGTGTAAAATTGCCCTCGGTTAGAATGCCCCCTTCCGTCCCCCGAAGGGGGAGACGCAGG
>NZ_JBFEFW010000062.1:0-8406 GCF_047229145.1 Brevibacillus jepli | reverse complement strand
AGCTTTAAGATGTCAAAGTTAAAAAACAGAGAATGAGCGAGAAAACAGGAGAAAACATTACTTTATAGTGGGAGGAACAACATTAGAAGCATCATTATAGTTTTAACGTATCTTCTTCAGTGCGGAACCGACAAAGGTAAAAGAGAACTACGCCAAATTTGAACTGGACTCGCCAGCCCTGCATTTTTTCCTGAATGTACGTCCTTTTTGAGAAATAAGGTGTACTAAACCACTTGGGCTTCCAAGTAGATAACACAGAAGATGTGGTTGCAATGGGGCAAAAGGCTCCGTCAGGAAAAGCTTCTTACCATCGATGAAATGAATACGACTTGCTTCTATACCGTGCAGGATAAAGTGCGGGTGTATGATCCTGATTGAAATGCATGGGAGATATTCTACACGAAGGAAGATTCCGAGACCGGGATTTATCTCTATGCTGTGCACCACCATCTACATCAGCACCAATTGAACCTAGTTCAATCACATACCCCTCTAGCATGAGGGGTATTTTACTAAACACCTCAGGAGGAATAATCATGCAAAAAGTCGTTGTCCTTGGAACTGGTCCTGCAGGACTTACTGCCGCAATTTATCTTGCTCGTGCAAATATGAATCCGCTTGTCATTGAGGGAAATGAACCAGGAGGTCAATTGACCCTGACAACGGAAGTAGAAAACTTCCCTGGGTTTCCTGAAGGAATTATGGGACCTGAACTTATGCAAAACATGCGTAAGCAAGCAGAACGGTTTGGAGCGACATTTCAGAGAGGGTGGGTAACGAAGGTAGACCTCACTAAACGCCCTTTCACGCTAACCATTGATGGATCGGAACAAATTCAAACGGAATCCCTAATCGTCTCAACGGGGGCTTCTGCAAAGTTGCTCGAAATCCCAGGTGAGAAGGAGAATATCGGACGTGGTGTTAGCACATGTGCTACCTGCGATGGTTTCTTCTTCAGAGGGAAAAAGGTCATCATTGTCGGTGGTGGTGACTCTGCGATGGAGGAAGCCAACTTCTTGACGAGATTTGCAACAGAGGTAAGAGTTGTTCATCGTAGAAGCGAACTTCGAGCCTCAAAAATTATGCAAGATCGAGCTCGTAATAACCCCAAAATTACCTGGAGTTTGAATTGTACCCCCATCGAGGTTATTGCAGGGGAAAAGGGAGTAACGGGTCTCAAAGTAAAACATAACGACACTGGCACTGAAGAAATCATCGAGACTGAGGGTATTTTTGTTGCGATCGGGCATCGACCAAACACTGCTTTCCTCCAAGGTCAAATCAAAACGGACGAAACAGGCTATATTGTCGTAACCCCTGGTACAACGGAAACCAATATCCCTGGAGTATTTGCGTGTGGTGACGTCCAAGACCATCGTTATCGCCAAGCGATTACTGCAGCTGGAACTGGATGTATGGCAGCACTTGATTGTGAGAAATTTCTCGAAGAAAATGCCGTTCACGATTGGAGCATTACCGAACCGAAATCATATCAAGCATTGGTGGACGATAATATTTTCTTTGGTGGGGCAGCGGATGTTGATTCCATGATTGAAAAAGAGGGAGTGGAAGTGGTAGTAGATCTACGTGGAGAAGCAGAGCAACCCGCATTTTCAAATCCTGATGTTCAGTGGATACAGATTGCACTCGGTGATAATGCCAACACGAATCAGGATGTTCTCTTTAAACGTGCGATCGACGAAGTAGTGAATGCCTATAAAAGTGGAAAGAAGGTTGCGTTCCATTGTAACGGTGGGCGCGGTAGAACGGGAGCAGTAGCAGCGGGAGTGCATCTCACTCTTGGCTTAAGCACAACACTCCAGGAGGCAGAGGAAAAAGTAAAAGATAATTCGTCCCGCAGTCAACATCAAACCTGCACAAAGAGAAGCTTTGGAAAAGTTGTTTGGAGCATGATGGGTCTCTCTTCATGTGGGGAAACAAGAAAATCATATATTTTCTTTGTACCGGTAATTCGTGCCGCAGTCAGATGGCAGAGGGCATCACCGACCTGGCGGGAGCAGGATCAAAGCCGCCCACGTCGCAGAAGCCGTTACGCACCACACCAATATATTGGATGGACGAACCAAGTAGTAGCCGGATTGAGATTGAACGCAAAAACAGTTCTGGAACCGGTGGCCGACCGCTTCCCGGACATATTGGAAGACATGGACGAAGTGGCTCCGTCAGAATTGGCTTGCTCACAAATGATTGCGTCTGAGCCGCAGCGGCTCATTACCAACCGTTTTGCGGCGCAAGCAGTGGCAGTTTATCTAAATGAACTGTTTGGGGAGAGCTCCTTGTCTACACACGTGACGTTCTTCCACGCGAAGAAATTGTACATGCGTGGGGAAAGGATTGTTGATGGGTGAGTGTCCAGATTGGGCACTCTTTTTTTGTTTTGTTAGAAATTCTTGCAGTTTCAGTTAATCGGACTGGTATCCCGTCAGTGCTATTGATTGACTCAAACCTACTCAGGGCAGCGTTGCTCGTGGTCATGAAAAAGCTCCCTCACGCTGTTGTAGGCACGAACAGGTAGATAAAGGTAACTACACCAGGGTAATAACAAGTAAGCTGTTGGTTGTTTGAGCGAGTAGGGTACATCCATAGCGTTTAAAGCGTAGCCAATTTCTTGCCAATAGACGGGATTAAAAGGATTTTTCCATAAGATTACGCTCCTAAGTCGGTGGTAACGCACATGGGCATGACTCGTCAGGGCCTTACCTCCGAAGAAAAAGAAAAAGTTAAACTATTACAGCCCTCCTTCGGAGATTCGGGGAGGGATTTTTTTTCTGTGAAAATCCCTTATGCCTTAGTATTGAAATAAGGAATGGAATTCACCATCACAATTATTCACTAACCTGAAAAAAGACAATAGAATGCCCGGGACATCCAATACGCGGATGCCTGTATAACTCACAAGCAAGTTGGGAACAATAGTTAAGTTTAGGAAGGAATCGTTCTTTCGATATACGCTTCTTTATTTAGCAACAAGTGATGCATAATGATCAAAAGTTTGTGAGCGAGAGCAATAAGAGCCTTTTTCTTGCCACGACGAGAAGCTAATTTCCAATACTTTGCTGCTAAGGCTGTGTTACGGGTTCGCGAAGCCGCCCATGCAGCTTCACAAAGAGCAGACTTTATGTGTGGATTCCCCTTCGGGGTTCGAACGGCTTTTTTTTACCTGCACTTTCATGGTTGCCGGGGCAAACCCCAGCCCATGACGCTAAATGAGCAGCAGTTGGGAATTGACTCATATCTGGCCCCATTTCAGCGAGAAGAATCGCAGCCGTTTGTTTATTGACACCAGGTACGGATTGAAGGAGTTGTACCTCTTCTTTGTATGGTTCTAGGTATTTCTCAATCTCTTGGTCGAGTGTACGAATCGACTCCTCTAAAAACATAATGTGGTTCCAAGACTGGCGGATGAGGAAGATCTGATGATGGGTGATGGTTCCAAACAGAGAGTCCGAAAGGGCTTTGACTTTATTTTTCACCTTTCCTTTCACACAACGCAAGATTTCGGCTTCCTCTACAAATCCTTGTTCCAGAAGACGAGTAAGCAGATTACGGCCAGAGACACCGAAGATATCAGAGATCACGGTGCCCAGCTTTACGTTTGAGGCTTCCAAAACCTTTTGAATTCGATTTTTTTCGGAAGTTAGGGTACCAATCCATTTTTTACGCAGACGAGTAAGTTCACGCAATTCTCGAATATCAGCTGAAGGCACGAAACTCTTTTCAATTAAGCCATGTCGTAAGAGTTTTGCGATCCATTCGGCATCGGAGATGTCGGTCTTTCGACCGGGAACATTCTTAATCCGATGTGCATTCGCCAAAGTGATGTCGAAATATCCCTCAAGAATGTTATATACGGGCTTCCAATACACTCCGGTGCTTTCCATAGCTACATGGGTAACTCCTTTTTCTTCGAGCCATTGCAACATCTCAAACAAGTTACGGGTCATGGTTGGGAAAGAGCGAGTTTCACTGAAAGGGACCTCGTCCTCTTTTCCAATTAGGACGCTGACGACAATGTTTTTTTGATGAACGTCCAAACCTGCACAGTGGGTAAGGATCACATCCATGTTGTTCACTCCTCAACATAGTAAATCCAAGGGTGAATGGAACAACTGAAGTTAAGAATTTTTCTGTTCGTGGTCAAAGCTTGGAAATAGTTAGCCTTGCCGACAGTGGGGTGTACTCAAAGCTGCTCCATACAGTTTTATGCACAGGGTTAAACCACCAAAAAAAGCTACGTATTTATTCACCCAAGGTTATTCTCTAGTTTGGGAAGAAAAGAAAAGAGCCAAACCCATTTTCATGTTGGGGTGTGGCTCGAAGAGACATGAAAGTTTTATGTTGAAAGGAGGAAACGCTTGGGGAATGAAAGAATTGTTTCCAAAAATGGTGAGTGGCAAGCATACGTTCCGTCTTGACTACTAAATACTAGTCAACGATACTTTTGTTTATTGGTGATCAAAAACAGAAACGAAAGGGGAATTAAGGATGTCAAACGTCTTCACGTTGTGTGTGGTTCGGGAAGATGATAAAATTCTCGTCCAAAAACGTGAAAAAGCCCCTTTTAGGGGATATTGGAACGCACCAGGAGGAAAAGTAGAACCAGCAGAAACACCTAAGGAAGCTTGTCTCCGAGAGGTAATGGAGGAGACGGGTCTTTATTTAAATGACGTGAAACTTCGAGGTATTATTACTGTAAGCACCAGTAGAAGGTCTCATGGCACCTCTGTCCTCATGCTTTTCGAATCAACCGACTTCCAAGGAGAAATAACTGGCTCGTCAGAAGGTCAGATTGAATGGGTAGAAATCGATAAAATATATCAAAGCAAAAACGTGCCTGATAGCTTTACCTATCTGTTACCTTACCTTATTGAAACCGATGGCCTAATTACAGGTAAGTTTGTATATGAACGGGATAAGCTAGAAGTATTTGATGTCTCTTTACAGTAGAACAATACATATGCCACCAAAAGGTGGTTTTTTGTTTGACATTTTTGGTTGGAAATGTAAAATGACTATTGAAAATCATTTGCTTTAGGGGTGTTGACGAATGGGTAGTAGTGGATCCGGTCAATTCGGAAATTTGAGACCAAATCTTGATGAGAACAAATGTGAAAGAGCACTAAAAGATGTTTCTTTGGAAGATGTGGCGCTTTGTGAGTACTATCGACAAAATGAAGGGGTTCCTTCCATTACTCATCCAGTGCAGGTGAGAGAAGGTCTGTTTCATGGAAGAATCGCAGTAGAAAGTTTGGAGTCAAATCTGGTCATTGGTTATCTTCCGAGCATTTATAGCTATATCCCCAGCTGTATTAAGCAAGGCTATTCATATGTAGGAAATGTCACCTACAGCTCTAATTCTGTTGTACCAAAAGTTATTGTTAATTTGGATGTTGTGAATGAGTAGAACATTAGTTATTGGGGAAGCTTATACTGACTTTCATTTGAATGCATTGGAAGGTAACGAAAAACATGTCGTCCGATTGGGAGGGGTTTTCCATAGTGCACGTGCTTTCCATGCTATCGGGCAAGAATATTGTCTTGCTGTTATATCTCCGTCTTATCTGAATGAGTCAATTTCGGAGTACGCAACGCAACTTTGTGCGAGTTCACATTACTTTGTAGGTCTTGTGGATAAATGTCCGAATGTTATGGTAATTGCTGAGTCAACTGAGGCAGGCCATCAAGGTTATGAGGATGTATTGAAGGATCAAGCTGTTGCCTCGATTGACGGAGAAACACTGTCTATGGCAATCATTGAATTCAACCCAACAGATATTTTGATTTATCCTGGGAAGTACGATTTAGCTAGTATAATTGATATTTTGAGCGGGTACGAGGGCAAAGTTCATGTCGATTTTCAATACGGTACCGATCAGCTTAAGTACTTTGTAGATGGAGGCATTACATTAGAGACTGCAATTCTTTCCACATCTTCAGACATGTTCAAAATCGATTGTGGTTGTTCATCGGACGCGTTAGTGGAACATCTTCATCCAGACATTGCAAAAAACATTCTCTTGAAAGAGAATCGCGGCGGTTCGAAATATTACCAACACAGTTCGAAAACTTGGACGTCGGCTCCAGCGTTTCCTATAGAAACGAAGCATTCTGTTGGTGTCGGAGATTGTTATAATGCAGTTCTCATTTCCTTAAGTTCGGTGTTGGAGATTTCAGACACATTGAGACTGGCAGCTTACATATCTTCTATGTACGCAAGTACCTGGCATCATGAGTTCTTCTGTTCTTATGTGTCGAACTACGAACAGTTAATTGAAATCGTTCAAATGATGCAAGGAACGGAGCTGCATTGGGAAGAAAGGCAGAATTTCCACATATACATTGCAGGTCCAGACTTTGATAACGTGGACACGTTGTGGATCGACAAGGTAGAAGAATGCCTCCGTTACCACAATTTTGTGCCACACAGGCCAGTAAAAGAAAATGGATTAATTAAAGGACACGAGCCGGAGGTTCAACAACAGGAAGCGTATGATAAGGACATTGCATTACTTCACAAGTGTCAGATACTAATCGCAGTCCTTATCAATGATGATCCTGGAACCTATGTAGAGTTAGGATGGATGGCAAAGGCCGGCAAACCTACGATCCTTTTTGATCCGGAGAAAAAGGCAACAAACCTTTTCCTGAAAAAAACGGCAACTACTGTTTGCCACACATTGGGACAAGTTGTCGATGAAGTTTATCACCTGCTAGGAAGGAAAGGTGTTGCCGATGAGTAATTATGATGCCCTTTTAATGGCTTCCGGTGGAATGGATTCAACTGTAATGGCGTTCTGGCTGCAGAACCAGGGCAAAAAGGTTCTCCCTTTGTTTATTGATTATGGGCAACATTTTAGAGATACTGAACTTGAAACATTAAGAGTTGTTCTGCCCGAACAAATGAAGGATGCCATTGAGATAATTAATATTGGCGACATCTATAGACATTCCACCTCGAGAATGATAATTGAACCGAACTTGTGGGAAGACGATGTGGTAGCTGATGATCTGTACTTACCATACCGAAATTTACTCTTTTTGTCCGCAGCGGCATCATTTGCTCAGTCGTTGGGAATAAAAGAAGTTTATTCGGCTTTTATAAATTCCAACCATGCTAAAGAGATAGACTGTTCAAAAGAGTTCTTTGACAGGCTTGGTGGACTTCTTGAAAATTATGGTACAGTACAAATTAAAATGCCGTTCCGTGATTTATCTAAACAAGAAGTAGCGCAACTTGGAATCAGATTAGGTGTACCAATTGCTATCACGTATTCATGTCAAGCCCATAGCAACACACACTGTGGAGTTTGTCCAAATTGTGTTGATCGCCTTACTGCGTTAAATAGTATATGATTAACCTAAATGCCAGGGCAAAATGCCTTGAGATCCGAAAGATCCCGAGGCGCTGGACAAACTACTCCCTTGGTCGAATTCACTGCCGTCAACCTGCCGGATGGTTCAATCATAGATTACCAGAGTCCCCATCGAATACATAGGTGGGGACTATTTGACGCTTACGATGTACCACTAGGTGGTCAATTATTAGATTAGCATTCACAAATATACATTTACCGAATGCACGAAAAATTGATAAAATAGGATAACACTGTATTTTCTTGAGGTCCAAATGAATTAGGACTAAAATTGAATATAAAAAATATATCACAATTTAACAATTCAATTCATTGGCATTTAGTGTTTTGGTGCTTGGAGGGATTGAGATATATGGGAGAATCGATTGGCTATCAAGTGACACACCATTCATTTTATAAATTTATCACTAATCTAGAACGGGAAGACATGGTACAACGTGATCGTGGAACCCTTTTTGAGTTATTGGTTACGGCATATTTGAAGAAAGAACCAATGTATGCACGATTATTTGATGAAGTATGGATGCTAGCGGATGTTCCTGAAGAGTATGGGATTCCTAAGAGGGATACAGGCGTAGATTTAGTTGCTCGGAAAAGGGAAACTGGTGAATTGGTTGCTATTCAATGCAAGTATTACACAAAAGATACAGTAATTCAAAAGTCTCATATTGATTCTTTCTTAAACGAAGTAGGTAAGAGTTATTATGCAGAGGGCATAATTGTAACCTCAACGGATAAGTGGAGAGTTGAGTCCGTATAATTGTGTAAAAACAGCATCTCTCTAAAAATAAGGGAGCCATTTTCAATCCCCCTCGGTTAGAATGAAGTTGACTAGACAACATTCGAAGGAGAGGGAATTTGAAATGGCTCAATACCAGATTACCGTAGATTCGCAACTTTTGCATCAGCTTTTTCTCGGCAATTCACAGGATTCGGGAGTGGCCAAGTTGTTGGAATCCGTATTGAACCAAGTCTTGCAGGCACAGGCGACCGAACAGTTGGGGGCGGAACC
>NZ_JBFEFW010000061.1:0-8671 GCF_047229145.1 Brevibacillus jepli | reverse complement strand
AGAGCTTTAAGATGTCAAAGTTAAAAAACAGAGAATGAGCGAGAAAACAGGAGAAAACATTACTTTATAGTGGGAGGTCTATACCCCCTCTTCATTACGACAACAGATTTTTCATGGCGGAAGAATTGAAGCCGACGATCAGGTTTTCCCCGTCAGTCAAGATCGGACGCTTCAACAATTGAGGCTCTTCACTAAGCAATTCGAGAAGCTCCTTCACCGTCATATCGTTAATATCTACATCCAAATTTTTAAAACGCTGACTTCTCATCGACAAGATTTCATCCAAGCCATTCGAAGTCATTTTGATAATATCGAGAAGCTCTTCCGCTGTCGGCGGATTTTTGAACAAGTGACGCTCTTCGTAGTTCACACCATTTTCAGCCAGCCACGCCTTCGCTTTGCGACAGGATGTGCAGCTTGGATAAGTGAAAAACGTTAATTTTTGTGTTTGTGTACGTTCAGCAACGGCCATTGGTTACCCCTCCATCTCATCTATAGCGAATGGTTTTATTTATTACAGTCTTGCTGTTCTTGATGTTTGTTTTAATACCTTACAAAAAGTTAGTCAATAAATTTTCTTTCCTTACTTTGGATTTTACTGCTTCATTAACACTATGTCAATAGTAGTTAATCTAAAAACTAGACGAAAATTCATGTGATCTTCTGTTGTAGCACACTGCTACCTTAACAAGTAACACAAAATGGGATACACTTATGAAGATTGTTGATTTGTTTTGAGAAAGGGGTATCGGCATGGACCACGATGCGCAAAAGTTAACCAGTGCTTTAGCTGACCCCACCCGTTTTTCCATTTACCAATTTGTCGCCTACAGCAAAGATCCAATCACGGTTCAGGATATAGCGGACCACTTTTCGATCCATCCGAATGTGGCTCGCTTGCACTTGACGAAGCTGGAGGACGTGCAACTACTCACTGCTGTTACAGACAAAAGTGGCAAGGGAGGACGTCCCAGTCGATTGTATTCACTGTCTGAACAGGTAGTGAGTCTGCAATTCCCTCCACGCGACTATCAGCTGCTGGCCGATATCGCGATTGAAAGTCTGCTCTCGCTCGGTGAAGCTGGCGAAGCCGCTCTAATTACTATGGGACATCGCATTGGAACAGAGATGGCAAAACGGGCGGTTGTCCAAAGCGGACTCCATTTAGAAACAGCCTCTATGGAAGAAAAATTGGACCTGATCCATCGTGTTGTCGTGGCTCAGGGATTGAAACCAGAGATCGAACCTATGGCAGAAGGCAAGCTGCGTTTTCGCGTAAACAATTGCACCTTCTCTGACAGCGCCAAAAAGTATCCGAACGCCGTATGCCAAATGCATAACGCTTTATTGATGGGAATATTCGAAACGTACTTAGGGAACATTGAATTACGTGAGGATGATTCCAAAATTCGCGGTTGCCAATCATGCAACTACACGGTGATTCAGTATTAGCACCGCAAGTCCAGTCTCTCCTCCCTGGGTGACAATAATCCGTCATACCTTTATCGTTTACACGTGTTCACCTGTCCTATATAATGGGGGAGGAATCTTGTAAATCTTACCGATCGAGGCAAAAAGGGGGGACAAAAATGGATCGTATGTATCGCGTTCTTGGTTTCTGGACCATCGTAATCGCGTTGATGGCGTTCTGGGCTGAATTGTACCCGATGGCGCTCATCTTCTTCAGTTTGACCGCTTTCTTTGTAGCGTTGAGCTACATGAACCTGACTGAACGAGTATACCTAAACATTTTCTTCGGCTTCATGTTCCTGTCTTTTGTTGGATTCACGTATTACACGTTCTTCGTGATGCCTGTCGGACCACAAGAACACGCTTTACTACAACTGATCATGTAAGCAAAAAGATGCTCGCCATGAGCATCTTTTTTGTTTCTCCTCATCTTCTACTCCTGGATCTCTTTCCCCTGGACCATTACCCAAAAACGCCCACCCAAGCCTGCAGGATCGATTAATTGCTGGATCGCCCGATTCCTTTTCATCGCGACGCTTGTGAAAGGGTCCGTATCCATATGCGCGACGGCTTTATGAAGCAAGCCATTCCGCATTAAGAACCTATCCTGTCGCATATAGTCTATCTCCTGTAAGCCTACCTTTTCCCCATACTGCTTCCACGCGGAAAAATTCACGTGGCTCGTCAAATCCTGTTCACCTATGTTCGCATATGGATTCGTATGTGCCTGATGACGATAGTAGCACATCAGTGTTCCGTTTTTGCGACTGGGATGGTAGAGCTCCTCTTGCAGGTCCCCGTAATCAATGGTGATGACGAACCCTTTTTTCAAAAGGCGAGAGACTTCCTTCGCTGCCTGCTCCATCGCCAGATTCACCTCAATGCGCATGCCAACTGGTAGCTTCAAGGTCAGTCCACGCAAGTATTCCCCCAACTCCGGAGTCGTCTCTCCCAAACATTCTTCAAACCCGTCAGCACCAAAACGTACCCATACTTCCTTCCAGCCTGCTTTGGTTTTCTGTGCAAGATGTACGGGGAATGCGTCCAGCCATTCATTCGAGAAGATTGTCCCTTCTATCTTTTCGTGCTGGGCAGCTTCACTCACGGAAGAATACCACCGCTTCGGTCCCTCATGCCACTCCAGTGCCTCCTGCTGCATTTTCCGATGATACGGACTCGCCTCTATTAAAATGACAGTCAGCTCTTTGTATATTTCCGGATTACTCTCCCGAAAGCGTTCCAGCATATGTCGGCAAACAGCCCCGGTTCCACCACCAATCTCAACGAGAACAGGTGAAGAGATTCCCGCCTGCTGCCACTGTGCCAAGACAGCATCTGCGATCGTTTCCGCAAAGACTGGATGCACTGAGGCGCTGGTATAAAAATCGCCCGCCTTGCCTACTTTGGGTTGTTCGACCATATAATATCCGTAAGTATCATGGTATAGCGCCAGCTCCATAAAGCGCGCGAACGTAATCGCTTGTCCCGGATGGCTTGCTATTTCCTCTCGAATCAGTTCGATGATATTCATTCGCTCTTCTCCTGCTATCCAAATTCAACTAGATAAGGCTATAATACGAAAAGAAGCATACAATATGGAAAGGCAAAAGCAAAAGGTGAAACCATGCGCAAATTTCTACTGGTCTTGTTCCTGCTTGTATGTCCACTGACGGTGTTCGCCCAGGAAGAGCCTGCTACCTCTTTGGAGCAGCTCATTCTACAGCAACATTTCACTCAGAAAGAGCTGGAGCGAACCCTCACCTTGCTAAAAGAAGAAGAAACGCGGACATACGGGGAAATCGCTCAAATGGATCTCGATTTACAACGACAAAAGCTGGTGATGGAAGCAACGCAGCGTCGCGCCGGTGAGGTGGCTCGGGCCTATTATATGGGCGAGCGTACTAATCTTCTGACGTTACTATTAAATGCGGAAAATTTCAATCAGTTCTTATTGATGTACGACTTTTATGAGATCTTGTACGAGCGTGACATGTCTCGACTGGAGTCTTACCATACGGAGCGCATCAAGCTCTCTGCGATGCAGACCGACAAAAAGAATCGATTGGACCAACTCCAGCAGTTACGTAAAAAATACGAGCTTCAATTATCAGAGATGCTTGCAATTGCCGCTGAAAAAGAGAAAAACGTGCAAAAACTGGATAATCCTACTGTTGTGGAATCCATGATGGATCACTTGATTTCCGACTGGGAAAAACGAGGCTTGCCCGCCTTCCAGACCTTCTTCGGTATGTTGGCGCAAGTCATGATTCAAGTTCCTGAATTGGCCACGCCGGATCGAATCCAATCGGATGGTCTTCTCAAGCATACACTAACCATCAACCAGAACGACTTCAACAATTTTCTGGTCGAGAAAGACCCTTTGTTTAAGCAATCGCATTTCTCTTTTGCGGATAACAAGCTGACTGTGGAAGGTACGTATGATCAGATGGAGCTAAAACTAGTCGGGAACTACGAGCTCGTCTCCCCTACCCATCTGAAATTCCATATTACAGAGCTTTACTTTGATGGCTTCGCCTTGCCTCAATCGACGGTAGAGGAAATGGAGGAAGCTTACGATTTCGGATTTTATCCCGAGCTGATCTCCCCCAATATTCAAGTGCAGGGCATCACGATGATGGACGAAGAATTAAAGCTTCAGTTACAATTTAATCTTCCATTTGGATTCGGAAAGAAGTAAAGCCAGCTATTTAGCTGGCTTTTTTCTTGGTGACGACCTTATTCACATGAGCCGGTATTTCCTTCTGCAGCTGTGTCATGTACTGGATTGCTTCTTTCGTGAGCGTAGGGTATTTTTGCCCCTGCTTCAGCTTTTCCAATGTATCTGACACCGGGTAAATGACGTAGTTGCGCTTGTTATTTTTCCGATAAAAATGAACGTAGGTCGGAATCATTTCCGCGCTCTCGATGCTTGCTACTCCAGACTCATTCTTGTACAGGGTCAGCTTCAGGATAGCACCTACATCCTTGTAATCCCAACGCTGCGCAGATATGAAATTGCCCAAGGAATACGCAATCAACCCTTTGTGCTCACGTCCGTCTTCAAGGGTAACCGTCTTCCATTCGTAGGGTTGTACGACATGTGGATGCGCACCTAGTATCAAATCCGCTCCAAATGTCAGAGCTTGCTCTGCTGTCTTGATTTGTTCTGGACTGGGCAGGCGTTGATATTCGTTTCCGAAATGAAGCGCGACAGCAACCAGATCGGCTCCTTTTTCTCTCGCCCGGGCAATGTCTTTTTTCATCAGCTCCGGTGAAATCAGATTGACCAAATATGGCTTGCCCGCAGGAATCGCGATCCCATTTGTTCCGTATGTGTACGATAGCAGGGCCAATGTAAATCCGTCCTTGGTCAACAATAAGGGCTCATCTCGTTCCTCTGGACTCGCAAACGTTCCCGTATGTTTGAGGCCAGCTTCATCGAGATATTTGATGGTTTGCAAGACACCCTGTTCTTTGCGATCCATGGAATGATTATTCGCTGTCGATACCGCGGTAAAGCCAATTTCCTTCAATGTGTGCGCGAGCGACTCAGGAGAATTAAACATCGGATAACCCGAGTATTTTGCCTTGCTTCCACTCATTGTTGTCTCTAAGTTACCAATGACCCAGTCCGCCTCACGGAACATCGGGGTGACATGCGGGAAGAAACGCTTGAAATCGTAGCTTTTCGTCGCTGGGTCCCAGACCGCATCCAATTGCTCTTGGTGCATCATAATATCGCCAACAGCAAGAAGTGAAATTCGTTGTTCCGGAAATCTCGATGGCAAAGGTGGAGGTGGGGTCTCCTCCGTTGTGTCGTTGTTATTGGGTACGGTCGGTGGCGGTGTTACGGGTTCAGGCACATTCACGTTGGGAGCTTGTGTCGTCTTATCCGCTTGGGCGATGGGTGAGGCACATCCTGCCAAGCTCGTGCAAGTGATAACGAGAATGAGTGCCCATTTCCAGGTTCGCTTCATAATAAATAGCTCCTTTAGTAAATGGTGACCCCTTCCTTTTCTCCGCCATCTGACAAAATCCTCTCCATTTCTTTATAAAGAATGGTGAAGGAATTAACGCAGCATCCCTGTGACAAACGGATTGTACGTTTTCTCGTAATCAATCGTCGTCTTCGGTCCATGCCCAGGATAAACGATGGTTTCATCATCAAGCTCAAACAGCTTATCTTGAATGCTGATCATGAGTGTCTCGTAATCGCCTCCGAACAGATCCGTACGCCCGATACTCTGATTAAACAGGACGTCACCTCCAAAGCAGTGTTGCCCGATTACGAATGAACAGCTACCTGGCGAATGTCCTGGCGTATGCAGCACCTGAATGTCAAAGCCTGCCAGCTCAAGAGTCTGACCATCTTCCAGTTCATGCTCTGCACGCTTACATACAATGAGTTCAGGCAAATTCCAGCGACGTGATCCGTTCAGATCAGGATTGGTTAGCCACTCTTGCTCCAATGGATGAATGTAAACAGGTGCTTTTGTCATTTCTCTCACTCGGTTGAGTCCGCCAATATGGTCCAAATGGGCATGCGTCAAAAGAATCGCAACCACATTTTTATTCGTGATGGCGTGGAGCAGTGCATCTGGCTCCATGCCCGGGTCAATGACAATCGTTTCGTTTGTATCGGTGTTTGTCACTACATACGCATTGGTTTGAAATGCGCCTAACGCATAGGATTCAATGGCAAGATTTTGATTCTTCATAGGAAACCTCCTTGATTTTTTGATACGATAGAAAAAATACGTTGTGATTCATGGGGGAATGACATGCGCCATATGTACGGAATTGAACTACATGTACCAGCCGGGAAGCTCCCTGGCTTCTATGCTCAAGTCATACATAAAATCGGGGATCATGTCAATGTCTTTGATCGGGACAAGCTGCTTTTTATCGTAGAGAATCAAGCTGAACAGGAAAAGCTGGAAGCCATTTTGGCGAAATCCAACATGCTGGGTGATGCCTTTTCGCTGCTGTTACTTCCGTCCTCGACTACGATTGATCAACTTGATGATATCGGTTTTGTCTCCCAAAATGAACATTCGTATGTATATGCAGATCGAGTTGCCTTGTTTACGCTCGCCACTCCATCCGAGTCACAAGATCAGTGGGCGGCGCTAGAGCAGCTTCGGGAGCATGTTTTGGGAGTGTTACCTGAGACCACACACCAAGCAGAAGCCTACCTGATCGATCAGAGCATGATGGTATTGGCAGAAGGAATCGCGAAGGCATATCAAGTAAAGCTCGTTTGGCTGCATCCGACAGAATGAGTTCTCAAGAAACAAAAAAGGGAGTTCCCAATGAACGGACTCCCCTCTCCCTATTACGATGATTTACGATGATTTCCGGTCAAATCGGAACCACGCTACTTTATTGTCAGCAAGACCAAAATTGGCGATGTACTTGCTGCCTTCATACACGACTTCCTGCCCGCCTTTTCCTTTGCCATACAGCTTCTCTAGCTGCTCAGCGCTATCAAACATGGCGAGTCCTCGATATGTTTTGAACTTTTGCGCGTCCTCACCGGGAACGCCAGCCAGCATAATCGATGTCACTTCACCTTTATGCACCTTCAACATCATCTGGGCTTGGTCAACCAGCAGCATCCCCATGACCGCGTCCCCTGCTCCTTGGGCCATTTGCTCTACTGTATAGCTCTGCCTCGTCACCATATCCATAAAATCTGCTTTGGTCGGCTTCAAAATATCCATGGCTTCTTTTATGTTTTGCCCGAGATAAATGCCGTTTACGCCATATTCCTTCTGATTTTCAGGATCGAACGGATCAGCTGTTCCCGACTGGGCAGAACAGGCGACCAGTACAGCTACCGCCATTACCCAAAAAGCTGTCATTCGCAAGTATTTCCACTTCATCACCTGTGCCCACCTTTGCTTGCGGTCTCTTTCGCTATCTTAGCGTATTCGGTAAGCATCGGGCAACAACAAGGAGATGAGCTTATTCTCGGGTTCCACTGACTTTGCGGCGCGGGCGGTTTGGAGGCAGATTGGTGTCCACCGATTGTTTGAAGCTCTCTAATATTTTGAGGAGCGAAGCGAAAAAAGGTGAGCCAAACACCGCAACAATGCCCCACATCCAGGTTCCTAGCTGCCAGGAGTTTTCTACGTACGCTGATTCGGCACCAGTCAAGATCAAAGCCGGATCTAGACGGAGCATGCCAAAAATGATACCTGCAGCCAATACAGAAATCAGCAGATTGAAAAAACGCTTGTAGTGCATCAAACGGGCAGCGTGATAATGATCCTCCCAGCAATTTTCTTTCGCCTCATAATCCGTTGCCAAAAAGGGAACGACTGATTTGAAAGCTTCGGTAACACCTGCTGCAGCGCTGGACACCGCTGTGATATAAATCAAAAAAGAGATAGATGAATCCAAAGTAACCATCATTCTTCCCTCCTTTCTACATATGTATGGAGATGGAGGGACAACTTGCAAAGTTTTTTGCAGTTTGTATATTTCCCCTTTGGTGTTAATACGGTAACATGTGAAGTGCATGTAAATATGAGGAAGGGCAGGGATTGCTATGCAGGACTTTTCTTTTGTATGGAATCAGTATGACTTGATTCGTGGAATGTTTTTGGGAAGATTGGCGGAATTAACTGAGGAAGAAGCAGACGTGGTTCCAGTTGGCTTTAAAAACAACATTCGCTGGAATATTGGTCATATTCTCCTGACGCAAGATTACTTGCTCTTCGGACCAGAAGGTATGAAATGTCCTCCATATTACGGAGCCATGTTCTCTCCAGGAACCAAGCCTGCTGATTGGCAAAAAGAAGGGCCTTCCCTCGAGACCTTAGCTGCCGAGCTAAAAGAACAGCATGTGCGTATCAAAGAAGAATTGCAATCCCGCTTGAATGATCCATTGCCAAAACCGTTTGAACTAGGTGACAAAGGCACTATGCATACTTATGGGGAAATGATGGTTTTCACTCTTTTCCATGAAGGAATGCACATCGGATGTATTTCGTCATTGCGAAATGCGATCGCGGCAGCTAAATAAGGAAAATCGGACAAAAACGCGGGGAATTTTATCCGCGTTTTTCTTTTTGGCTGCGCACCTCGTAAAAAAAGGAAAACCGCTCCAATGAGGAGCGGTCGATGTCGAGCCCGAATTGCTTATGGGGTTCTACCGGTTATTCTCTTTGGCTCTTCAACCTCCATCGTAGAGAAA
>NZ_JBFEFW010000060.1:0-9679 GCF_047229145.1 Brevibacillus jepli | reverse complement strand
GTCTTAAGCTAATGGCTACTACTGCCTTCACCATTCGGGACTTTAACCCTAGAGATAACGCCCATGCTGGGCGCACACGAAAAAAGGGCCCCTCCTAAGAGTTGCCCTTTTATATCCAGAAATTACTTGTCTATTTTAAGTAACGAATCGGGTTCTGAGTTCGTCCATTTTGTATAACCTCAAAATGCAGATGAACACCAGTGGAGTTTCCTGTCGAACCTTTTACGCCTATTTTCTTTCCTTGGCTAACGACATCGCCGACTTTCACATTGAGGCTGCTCATGTGACCGTACAATGTCTTCATTCCATTGCCATGATCGATGATGACCGATTTTCCATAGTCGCCATTCCAACCTGCGAATGTGACACGTCCATTGTCTGCCGCCATGACAGAGCCAGAACCGGCAATATCAATTCCTTTATGCATGCTTCCCCAGCGTTTGCCGAAGCCGCTGCTGATATATCCGCTTGCAGGCCAGCTCAAACGGCCTGTCCCTCGAGATGGGATTACTTTTGTACCGCGCTCCATAATTTTGGTTACGGGCTGCACGGTTACATCTTGTTTGATTACTTTGCGATTAACTACTTGTCCATTTTCTTTCACGACTTCATACTTAACAGTTTTACTGCCGTTTTTACCTTCTTGGATGACCTTTGTTTCGCCTTTGGGAATCTTGTCATTGTTCTTAATTTGGGTATTAAAAGCAATAACCTCTTGCTGATCCACTTCTTCTTTCACTTGTACGGTAACCAGTGGACGCACTGCTGTTACATTGATTTCTTGTCCCAATTGAAGGACTGTATTTTCCGTGACACCTGGATTGTTCGCATAAATATCTTTAGAGGTAATGCCGTATTTCTTCGCGATGCAACCGATGCAATCGCCTTCCACTACTGTGTGCTTCATGTCCTTGAAGGTGCCCTTTACCAACAGCTCCTCCAGTTTATCGGCAGACAAAATTTGAGATGCATCGACTGTTTCTGTTTGCATCTCTACATTTTCTTTAAAAGCGACTTCTTTGACCGGGTTTGGCTTGACTGGGACTGTAGATGCTGCCGCTACAACAGCCTTTTTCCCTGTCGGTACTCCGGAATACTTTTCCTTCACTTCAGCCAGCACTTGGTCAGCTGATTGCTGATCGGGCAAGTACCCTACGGCTTTGCCGTCAATCATCAGCTTAACGCCCTGCACCTTGATATCCGCCACGGATGCGAGAGCTTGTACAGCCGCATCATTATCGAATGGTGCCTTAAACTTGCGCTCTTCATTGAATGTGATATAGTCAGCCATTTGCAAGTTCAGGCCAGTCTTGGCCTTTTCCTCTTCCAACTTGGCTGCAGTCCAGCTATGTATCACATTTGGATCGTTTACCACGCCGATCTCTTTGCCGTTCACGACGACATGGTAGACAGAATTGACATTGCTTGTGTAATAGTATTGTGCGGATGCTCCAGCTGCAATCGTTAAAACTAGCCCTGCCGCAACTGAAATCGATTGTTTTTTATGTGCCTGGATATAAGAGCTTGTACGTTTCATTGTACGTTTCGCCAGATCACTGCAATCTTGAACGATTCGTGATGACCGTTCCTGCAGCTTGGCCTTCCATTCCGACCAATGCATAACTTGTCCCTCCTGAAAACAGATACAACTTGCTCGTTCCATTTCCTGAAAATTTTAAATTTATTGACTAGGTCATAGATCCCAAAATTTAGTTTCCATTTATCTGCCAAATTGCCTAAAGAAACCAACTATGTCGACTTTACCATAAGAATAACGACAACATCAAGTGTAAATTGCTGTCGAATAAAAAAATAGACGAAGAGTCATTATATGTACAAATAATTGGGAGCATTTATCATAACTGGAGGCTGATAAACGTGAAGGAACGTAACATTCTTGCAGGATTTCACACCCAAGAGGATGCCCAAAAGGCAGAAAAAGCACTTCGACAAGCTGGTTTTTCCATCATTCAGATCGACAGAATCGGACAATTCCCCGGTGACGGGAATGAACAGATTATGAATCCCATTTCTGGAGATTTTCCCAGCTTGGGCAACCTCACATTGGCAGGTGACTTCCCAAGTGGCAGGGATGCAAGCATCATGGCCGCAGTAGATCCTGACGCCAGTGGCATGGCAGACCGAGGCGACGATAATTTGAATCGAAGTGTCTTATTAACGGCAGTCGTACCAGAAGAACAAGGTGATCTAGCGACCGAGACTATCCGATCTTATGGAGGCATGATCTAAAATAAATATAGCCATCTTCCCTTACATGACTAGGAAAGATGGCTTATTTCGTTATGGGCATCTGGGACTCACACCTCTTGCATCGAGGTAACGTCTTTTAGTGCAAGTCGGCGTATCGTCGTTTTCTCGGCGTCATTTTGTTGCTTGTATGTCGTGATAAAGCACAGATAGCCATTGTTGAAATGAGTCATGGTTCCCTTGATGACGACGCCATTGATCATCTTCACCTGTACATTTTTGCCTAGCAGCTTCATGGCCTTTTGGTCAAATCCAAAACCCATCATCACTTTTCACCTCTCCATTTCTCCCTATGTCTAACCTTATGCCCAGAGGGTGTCGTTTCGTGTCTGTCCCTTGAAAAAAAATGAAAGCTGCCGAATGATCGACAGCTTTCCTCTATTATAGAGTAGATTTCTTCTTAGCCGTAAATGCCACGAACAATCACGGTTTGTTCACGATCTGGTCCTACGGAGAAGATCGACATTGGAATACCAGTCAGTTGCGTGATGCGCTCAATGTAGTGACGAGCGTTTTCTGGCAAGTCGTTCAGATTGCGAACGCCTGTGATGTCCTCTGTCCAACCTGGCAGCTCTTCATATACTGGCTCGCATTTCGCCAGCAGGTTGAGGTTTGCCGGGAACGACTCGATGACTTCTCCATTGTATTTGTACGCTGTGCAAATACGCAGTGTCTCGATTCCAGACAGTGTATCCAGCTTGGTGATAGCCAAACCAGTAAGACCGCTAACGCGGCGAGCATGACGAACGACTACGCTGTCGAACCAGCCTACACGACGAGGACGACCTGTTGTCGTACCATACTCGAAGCCAACCTCACGGATATGGTCGCCAGTTGCATCAGTCAGCTCAGTCAGGAACGGACCGTCACCTACACGCGTCGTGTAAGCTTTTGCAACCCCGATTACTTGATGGATTTTGGTTGGTCCTACACCAGAACCGATGGTCACGCCACCCGCAATTGGGTTGGAGGACGTTACATAAGGGTACGTACCTTGGTCAATATCAAGCAGTACGCCTTGTGCGCCTTCAAACAGAACACGGTTGCCTTGATCGATCGCATCGTTGAGAACAACAGAAGTATCGGTTACATATGGGCGGATGATCTCAGCAAGAGCCAGGTATTCATCCAAAATTTCTTTGAGCTCAAAGCCAGTTGTGTTGTACATTTTCTCCAGCAGCATGTTTTTCTCTGCCAGGTTGCGTTCGAGCTTGCGAGCAAACTCTTCACGATCCAACAAATCAGCGATACGGATACCGATACGCGCTGCTTTGTCCATGTAAGCAGGTCCGATACCTTTACGGGTCGTACCGATTTTATTAGCACCGCGGCTATCTTCTTCTACGCCATCCAGCTTGATGTGGTACGGCAGAATCACATGCGCGCGATCACTGATTTTCAAATTGCTTGTAGAAAAACCGAAGCTGTGAATGTACTCCAGCTCTTTTACCAATGCTTTCGGATCGATAACCATACCGTTTCCGATTACGCAGGTCTTGTCACTATAAAAAATTCCGGATGGAATCAAATGCAGCTTATATTTGTTACCACCAAAAATAATGGTATGGCCTGCGTTGTTACCGCCTTGGTAACGAGCCACTACCTCTGCGCTTTCCGCCAGATAGTCTGTAATTTTACCTTTACCTTCATCGCCCCACTGGGTTCCGACGACAACGACTGTTGACATCGAAAAACACCTCCTGATATTATCATGTCTTTTCGGGCCTGAAACAATCTAAGTTTACTAAACGAGACTCCCCATGTCAACGCTAAATACGAACATTCATATAGTTAACTTATAATATGTTCGGCAATTCAATATAGAAAAAAAAGCCGGAATTTCTCCGGCTTTTCTTCCATTCAAACTATTAACCTGCTTGATTTCGAAAGCGTTGATCCAAGCTAACGAATTTGTTGAATTCCTTCAAAAACGCCAATTCCACAGTTCCAGTCGGGCCGTTACGCTGTTTGGCGATGATGATCTCGATGACATTCTTATTTTCTGTTTCCTTGTCATAGTAGTCATCACGGTACAAGAAGGCAACGATATCGGCGTCCTGCTCAATCGATCCCGATTCACGGATATCTGACATCATTGGACGCTTGTCCTGCCGTTGCTCTACACCACGGCTCAACTGAGACAGAGCGATAACTGGCACGTTCAGCTCACGGGCAATCCCTTTTAGCGTACGAGAGATTTCCGATACTTCCTGCTGACGGTTGTCTCCTTTGCCTCGTCCATGAATCAGCTGAAGGTAATCGATCAGGATTAAGCCCAAACCCTTCTCGGTCTGTAGGCGACGACATTTCGCACGGATGTCTTGTACGGTTACCCCGGGCGAATCATCGATATAAATCGGTGCTTTTGCCAGCGTACCGATCGCCATCGTCAGCTTTTGCCAGTCGTCTTCCTCCAGCGTACCCGAACGCATCCGGGATGCATCCAGATTACCCTCCGCACAAATCATACGCTGTACCAGCTGAGAAGCACCCATCTCCAAGGAGAAGATGGCTACGGTCTCACCTGCACGGGCTGCCACGTTTTGGGCGAGATTCAAGGCAAAAGCCGTTTTCCCTACGGAAGGACGGGCTGCCAAAATAATCAGGTCACTGCGCTGTAATCCGGCAGTCATCTTGTCCAAATCCGTATATCCCGTAGGAATTCCTGTAATATCACCGCGACGTTGACTCAAAAACTCAATCCGCTCGTACGTTTCCAGAAGTGCATCACGAATCGGTGTAAAACCGCCGCTGTTGCGATTTTGACCGATCTCCATGATGTACTTCTCCGCATCGGCGATAATCTGGGTGACATCGTCCTCGCGGGAGTATCCGTCATTGGCAATCTTGGTAGCTGTATGAATCAATCGCCGTAGGAGCGATTTTTCTTCTACAATTTTTGCGTAGTATTCGATGTTTGCTGCAGTTGGGACCGAACTGGCGATTTCCGTCAGATACGTAACGCCGCCGATTTCATCCAGCAGCCTGTGGTCCTGTAAGTCAGCTGTGACAGTAACCAGATCGACAGGCTCACCTTTTTCATACAGGTCCACCATCGTTTGAAAGATGCGCTGATGCGCTGTCTTATAAAAATCCTCCGGTCGGAGAATCTCAATGGCCGTGATTAAAGCTTCCTTAGACAAGAACACGGCACCTAGTACCGATTGTTCCGCTTCCTTGTTCTGTGGCGGCACACGATCCAAAAACAGGTCGCTCACGTCACACCCCCCACAATTGAGACATTATTCTTCCACAACGTGTACTTTTAGTGTCACGGTTACTTCGTTGTGCAGTTTTACTTTAATTTGCGTCACGCCCAAAGCACGGATTGCATCCATTTCGAGCTTTCGCTTGTCTACTTTGATTTTGAACTGATCTTCCAGCGCTTGTGCTACCTGTTTGCTCGAAATCGCACCAAACAAGCGTCCACCCTCGCCAGCTTTTCCTGCTACTTTCACTGTCAGCTCTTCCAGCTTTTTGCCAAGCTCCTGAGCATCCAGCTTTTCTTGCTCTTTGCGTTTCTCTTCGCTGCGCTTTTGGGCGTCCAGCGTTTTTACGTTGCTATCTGTCGCTTCTTTTACCAGCTTCTTAGGCAACAAGAAGTTGCGTACATAGCCCTCTGACAAATCTTTTACTTCGCCTTTTTTACCTTGGCCTTTTACATCTTGAAGAAAAATGACTTTCATCATCGTTTCCCCCTTTATATTTTGGCCTATACGACCGAATCAATCGCTTCTTTCAAACGTCTTGTCGCTTCTTTAATCGATATGCCTTGAATTTGTGTCGCAGCACCAGTGAGGTGACCGCCTCCACCTAATAACTCCATGATCGACTGTACATTGATGTCGCCCAAAGAACGTCCACTAATCAAGATCGTATCATCGGAACGCCCAGCAACAACAAACGACGCCTGGATACCCGATAGCGTAAGAAGCTGTTCAGCAGCCTGCGCCACCTGTACTTGCGAGTAATCCTCGGACGGATCACCTATGGCAATCGCCATGTTGTCACGGTACGTTTCCGTATTCATAATGATCTTCGCTCGCTTCACATACTGACCCAGATCTTCCTTCAAGAGGCGTTGGACAGCCGTAGTATCGGCCCCGTTTCGCCGCAGGAACGACGCTGCCTCGAAGGTCCGCGAGCCAGTGCGGAAGGCAAAGCTTTTGGTATCCACCACAATTCCCGCCAATAGTGCCGTTGCAATCAGATTGTCGATATTCAATCGCTCGCTCTGATATTGCAAGAGCTCCGTGACAAGCTCAGCCGTCGAAGAAGCATACGGTTCCAGATACAAGAGTACTGGCTCAATGAACTCCTCTGAACGTCTATGGTGGTCAATCACCACAATTCGGCTTGTTTCACTTAACAGCTTCGGCTCAATTACAAGCGATGGTCGATGCGTATCGACGACCACCAGCAATGTCCGGCCGTTGATGAGTCGGATCGCCTGCTCTGGTGTGATAAATGTCTCAGCCAGCTCTTCGTTGGCATAAATCTCTTTCATCAAACGCTCGACAGAATGATTGCCTTCATCCATGACGATATAAGCCGTTTTGTTGTGCAGCTGCACAGCCTTCAATACACCAAGGGAAGCCCCGATGGAATCCATGTCAGGCTGTTTATGCCCCATGACGATGACGTGCTCCGCCTCATGAATGAGATCACGCAGCGCATGGGCAATGACACGAGCACGGACACGTGTCCGTTTTTCTACTGCATTTGATTTTCCACCGTAGAAGGTGAGCTTGTTGCCAATCTTGACAGCGCACTGGTCGCCACCGCGCCCCAATGCAATATCCAAGCTTGACTGTGCCATTTGTCCCAGCTCAATGTAAGTGGTAGCAGCCGCTCCAACCCCGATACTGAGTGTAATCGGAATTTTGTTGTCGGCAGTCATCTCGCGCACCACATCGAGAATGTCAAATCGCGTTTCTTCTAATTTATCAAGTGCTTCCCGTTCCATCAGCGCCAAAAATTTGTCGGCCGTGATTCGGCGAAGATATATGCCATGTTTGTTGGCCCACTCTGTAATCACACCAGCCACGCTTGTAGAGAGCAGCGTACGGCTCTGATCATCCATTACCTGTCCAACCTCGTCCAAATTGTCGAGGTGAATGATGGCAAGTGCAGCCTTTTCTCGATGGTAACGGGTCGTCAATTCTTTATAGTCCGTAATGTCCTTGAAATACAAAAGACGCTCATCGGACCGAACAATGACCTCGTATACCCGCTCGTTATAAGTAAACTCCAGCCGTTTTTGCTCCGGCTTCCACACCAGTTGGGGGAATACCTCTTGGAGGGTTTTCCCAATCATGGATTCATCCCCGGACATATGTGTCATGTACGGGTTTACCCACTCAATTGCCTTTTCCTCGTTGTATAAAAGAATTCCGATCGGCAGCTCCTGGATAACGCCTTCTCCCGCCTTCTTCACGCGATGGGTGACTGTCGCCAAATACAGGCGCAGATCTCGTTGGAACCCCTTTTCTGCTTGAAGAGCGTAAAGAACCAAGCCAATCAAGCAAATCATGCCGATCGCCCCGTACATCCAATGGAACAAGGTCAAAATCCCCAACAACAGCAAGCTAAAGCTGAGTGCCAGGACCATGTGCATCCCGTACCAACGCTTTAACAGGAACTTGGGCATTTCCTCAGCCCCTCTTCACTCTTGTTTCCAGTTTTTCACGCAAACGCATTCCTAGGTCAAATATCCCTACTAGACTAAGTATAGTACTTAGGGGGGGAAAAATAAATAGACAGAGCAAGGGAGTCAATCTCTTCCACCCGTACAAATAGGCAGCAAATAAACAAAAACTCAAGCCCTGCAAAACAAAAATAGCATCCAGCATGGCTTTCAGGTTCATCAGGGCGATTTCCCAGAACGTGCCCTGCATGCTTTGGGCAAACAACAAAATGCTGATCATCGCAATAAAGTAGTAATAAAGCAACGATCGAGGGAAGCTCCATTCCCGAATTGGCTTCAATGCTGGAATCGGTCTGCGCAGACGTCGTCCAATCAGTCTCGCCAATCCATGAATAATGGCACTAGATAAAAAGCTGAACATGACAAGACTCGTGGGCATGACGATTTTGCCCAGTGCAAGTTGCTGATCAAACTGCTCTTTTGGCATCATTGCTGGGCGCAGCTTTTCCACTTCTTGCATGATGGCATTAAAATCAACGTTCATTCCGAATGCCATAAATGCCAGCATGGAAACGACACTCAAAAAGGCAACGCCTGCCCCTGCCACAATTGCCGGAAGAGCCGCTCCTTTTTTATAGACGATCCCCATCACCGAGCCCCAAACGGCACTAGAAAAAGCAAGTGTTGCTGCGAATGGGCCGGTAACGATCCAGCCAAGAAACGTAAAAGCAAGAGAGATCCACACCATATTAGGTACTGTGCGATTCACTGCCAAAAGGATAAATGGCAGAGGTATCAAGAAACTGACGAGCCCTCCCAGTACCGTATATGTACCAAGAAACAGCAGCACCAGTGCGATACCCAGCATAAGGGCATTTTCAGCCAAGTGTTTCGTTTTGGACGGCATGTCAGCACCTCATTATTCATGTCTCATGTACAAAAACTATGGAAAAAAGAGGGCCACGCAATTGTGCCCCCCTTTTTATAGCTTTTGCAACTTATTCAGCAGTGTAAGGCAACAGTGCTACTTGACGGGATCGCTTGATCGCGATTGTCAGTGCACGTTGATACTTCGCAGAAGTACCAGTTACACGACGTGGCAAGATTTTGCCGCGTTCGCTGATGAACTTTTTCAGCAAATCAACATCTTTATAATCGATGTGCTTGATTTTGTTCACTTTAAAGAAGCATACTTTACGACGCTTATTAGGACGTCCTTTGCGTGCCATGATAGTCCCTCCCTCTTAGGAATGTGAAAGTTATACGATATTAGAACGGCAAGTCATCATCTGAAATGTTGATCGGCTTGCCTGCACTCGCGAAAGGATCACCAAACGGATCATAGTCATTATTTCGTTGACCGGATGGTTTGTTACCGCCACCCATGCCCCCCGGACCTGGATCGTATCCTGAATTGTCTCCGCCGGATTCATTACCTCGACCGCCCAAAAATTGAACGTTCTCCGCAACGACTTCCGTCACGTATACCTTTTTACCTTCTTTATTATCATAGGAGCGTGTTTGCATACGTCCTTCGATGGCTGCTTGTCTACCTTTACGCAAATAGCTTGCGCACAGATCGGCAAGTTTTTGCCAAGCGACAATGTTAATGAAGTCCGTTTCTCTCTCTCCCGCTTGATTGGTGCGGGGACGATTAACGGCCACAGTAAAAGTAGCAACGGCAACGCCATTTGATGACAATAGGTAAAACTTTGGCATGTGCGCCTCCGTCTTTTCCCCTGTCCCAAACCGTACGTGCAAGTT